>JANPHO010000694.1:0-13141 GCA_031424515.1 Saprospiraceae bacterium | reverse complement strand
ACCAAGCACTAAGTACCAACAACTAAACATTAATAACCAACAACCAGTAAATATGACCAAATTACAGAATTTCGCCCTCGGAAAGTGGCATTTACCAACAGGAAGTGAGACTCCTCAGTATAATGCCTATAATGGTAATTTGATAAGCGTGGCGGGAGATTTTCCTGATTATGCAGCTATGATGGATTATGCCCGTAAAACAGGCGGGCAAATATTGCGTAAAATGACCTTTTTTGAGCGTGGTTTAATGCTTAAAAAACTGGCATTATACCTATCTGATAGAAAACCGAAATATTATACAATTTCTCACCTCACAGGCGCAACCAAAACGGATTCGTGGATTGATATTGATGGCGGTATTGGCAATTTATTTGCCTATGCGAGCCTGCGTCGGCAATTGGGCAATGAAACTTTTTATGTGGATGGATCAGCCGTTAATCTTTCTAAAAACGGCACTTTTATCGGTCAGCACGTATGCGTTCCGAAGCAAGGTGTGGCTATTCATATCAATGCATTTAACTTTCCAGTATGGGGTATGTTGGAAAAATGTGCTGTCAATTGGCTTGCAGGCGTGCCAGCAATCGTAAAAGCGTCCGAAATCACGTCTTTTTTAACGGAAATGGTTGTGCGTGATATTGATGCCAGTGGGATTTTACCCGAAGGTGCACTGCAATTTATCGGTGGGAGAGGGCATGGGATTTTGGATTATGTCACCGCTCAAGATGTTGTGACGTTTACGGGTTCGGCTTCCACGGGCAAAATACTGAGGGGTCTGCCGCGATTGAATGAACTCTCAGTTCCATTCACAATGGAGGCAGATTCGCTCAATGCCATGATTTTAGGTGACGATATTACACCTGAAATGCCCGAATTTGATATTTTTATTAAAAATGTACGGAATGAAATAACCGTTAAAACGGGTCAAAAATGTACAGCTGTGCGGCGCATAATAGTTCCCGAAAAACTATTAGAGGATGTGCAAATTGCATTAGGTAGAGAGTTGAAAAAAGTAACGGTGGGCGACCCCTCAGTAGATGGCGTTAGGATGGGTGCTTTGGTTAATCAGACGCAACGGCAACAGGTTTATGAAAACATTAAAAAGCTGTTAAAAGTATCTTCGATAGTGGTGGGCGATTTAGAAAAATTTGATGTCATTGGAGCAGATAAAATAGATGGTGCGTTTTTACCACCCATACTTTTATTGAATGAAAAGCCGTTGAAATCGACTGAAAGTCATGAAATAGAAGCATTTGGACCCGTAGCAACCTTGATGCCTTACAAGAATATGGAAGAAGCTACTGAGCTCGCTAATAAAGGGAAAGGCTCTTTGGTGTCAACAATTTGTAGCTTTGACCCCTCAGTATGTAGGGATTATTTAATCAATGCGGGCTCGTTTCATGGGCGTATTTTATTCTTGAATCGGGAGTCAGCAAAGGAAAGTACGGGTCATGGCGCGCCGATGCCTTTGCTCACGCACGGGGGGCCAGGTCGAGCGGGTGGGGGTGAAGAGATGGGCGGTTTGCGCGGGGTAATGCACTATTTGCAACGGGTTGCTGTCCAAGGGCATCCAACAATGATTACCAAAGTCACTCAAAATTATCAAGTTGGAGCGGCTTATATTGAAAAAGAAAAACACCCATTTCAGCAATATTTTGAAGATTTGGAGATTGGTGAAACACTTTTCACGGCCAAACATACCGTAACAGAAGCGGATATTACCAATTTTGCGAACGTATCAGGCGATAATTTTTATGCCCACATGGATGCGACAAGTTTGGAAGGAACGCCTTTCACTGGTCGAGTAGCACACGGTTATTTCATCCTTTCAAAAGCAGCAGGATTGTTCGTTGAACCTAAAAAAGGACCCGTTTTACTCAATTATGGCTTAGATGAATGCCGTTTTACGAAGCCTGTTTACCCTAATTCGACAATTGGCGTGCGTTTTACGTGCAAAGAAAAAATGGAAGTAGAGCAAAAAATGGAAGACCCTTTGCCTCCTCGTGGCATTGTCAAATGGCTCGTGGATGTTTATGATGAAACGGGCGAAACTGTAGCATTGGCGACTATTTTAACGATGGTGAAAAAAAAGATTTCAAACCCGATTTAGGGAATATAGACCATGCCTTTGCTCAGTAATCGAGCCGTGCGCATGACCCCCGATTTTTTAATGCTCAACTGACCCGATTTATTTTCAATTTCAAGATTTACTGTAAATTCGCCCGTTGGATGCTCTACTGAAAATGAAGTCCCCCCCCTCAGTATAGCAATGTTTTCAGCTATTGTTTTAGGTAAAATACACGAAGTTGCCACCGAAACAGCCGCCAGAACGCCAATAGCATCATGGCAAACGTGGGGAATGAACATGCGGGTATTAACAACACCTGCCTCAGTATTGGGCGGAGAAATCAAGCACATTTTAGGAATAGATTGGTTTAAAACATCACCCAAATTCATTTTAAAACCCGCTTTTAAGCGAATACTTTCTATTTCATGTTTTAAAACATCATTATTATCTAATTCTTCTTTTGTTTCATAACCTGAAATACCAAAATCAGATGCCCTTAAAAGCACAACTGGCATGCCATTATCAATGCATGTTATTTCTTTTTTGTCGATAATATCAATGCTACTCCCCGTGGGGAATAATGCGCCACAAGTTGCCCCCTCAGTATCGAGGTAGTTGCAAATGATAGGCGCGGCTGTACCCAGTACGCCATCTACTTTGGCTTTACCTGCATAATTGACTTGTCCGTTGGGCGTTTCGACAATCACTTCACACTGACCGTCGGAATTCACAATATTGATAATTGCTTTTGTAGTTGGATGTGTAGATTCAATCATACCGCTTTCAATCGCAAATGGTAAAACGCCCGCCAATATATTTCCACAAGTTTGGGTAGTTGAAACTTTACCTTTACCAATCATTACTTGTATGAAATAGTAATCAAGGACGGGTGTATCGGTTGTCGTATGTCGCATTTCGGATATCCCCTCAGTAATTTCTGAAATCGAAACAATGGCTACTTTACTCGATAGTGAACTGCCTCCGCCTAGACCATCAATTTGACGGGGGTCGCCCATATCAGAGCCTTCAATAGCGGCTAAAATATATTTATTGCGCTCATTTTCATCTTTCGGCAAGTCTTCAGCATTGAAAAACAAGCCTTTTGAACTGCCACCGCGAAAGTGCATGTATGGAATTGCTTTTTGCATGATTTTCACTATTTTTTCTATTGCACTGCCAACCATTTCATAATCATGGCAAGGCTCCAATCATACCCATAAATCATAAACGTGTATTCATTGGAAACGGAAACCCATAAAAACGAGTTGAATAACACAAGGCTGATTTTTTTAAAAATAGATGTTTCCATAATTTTTGTTTGTTTTAAATAAATTTAATTGCAGCTTTTACACCATAATATCTCCTGACTGGGTTAGTTAGAAAGATAATTAGTGTTGCTGGGTATGTAATCCATTGAAAAAATAAACCAATATTTCTAAATATTCCCTCCTCTTTGAAAAAAGCAACATATCGAAATGGGATTCTTAAATCAAAAGTTGGACGCCCACTCATATTGTATCTATAAATGCCTGTTAAGATGTCAATAAAATAAATATCACACATCCCAATAATAAAAAATATGACACCTATATACCATATCGAGCTTCTCCTTATTGCTATAATTAGAGTCCACATAATATAAACCAATAATTTAAAAAATGCATCGTAATATAATTCACTTTCGCCACCATAGCTCCGTAATTCAAGACATTGAAGTAAAATCAAGATAATACAATATCCAATAAACAGTAGTTTTATCATTCTGAATTTCAATTTCATTAGTTTTAAAATCTGAAATCACACATCCGAAACCCCTCAGTATCCAAATTTTTTATCCCACCCATAAATTTGTAACGAAGTCAAATCTTTTTGCAATTCTGACCTCGTTTGGGCTTCTTTTTCTTCTCGGGTTTTAGCTTTTTCAATGGCTTCTTTAATTCTATCCTTCGGAATAACCACAACCCCATCTCTATCACCTACGATAAAATCGCCTGCATAAATCGTAACATCGCCTATGGTGATGGGTTCGTTAAAACTGCCTACTGGGTCTTTCCCCGTGCCTTTTATGCATAAACCTCGACAAAAAACAGGAAAACCTAAAGCTTCTATTTCATCGGCGTCACGCACGCACGCATCAATGACCAAACCCGAAATGCCTTGTTTCATCGCTCCCAAAGTCAATAAATCACCCCAATAACCAGCTTCGTAGCCGCCTGAGCAATCGGCAACAATCACATCTCCTGCCTTGGCGTAGGCATACGCTCGATGCAAATTGATGTTCATAAAGGCTTTTGCTTTGACCGTATAAGCAGGTCCGCATATTTTCATGCCTTTACTGAGGGGTTTAATTTGATATGGTAAATTACCGATTTGCCCCAAGGCTTCATGGAGCGTTGCCGTTGAAAATTGACTTAATTCTTTTATAAAATCCATAATTTATACTATCAAATTGCTGAAATACTGATGGGTTTAATTTGTTGAATCTCAAAATATATCCTAAAATAACATTTCCTAAAATAACATTTCAATATATTTGTACAACTAAAAATTTAAAAATGCTCAATAAACACTTGGTTGTCATTGGTCTATCCATTTCAATGTTGCTTTTACTCATTGCCACGTTCTTATACCCTGGCGGTTCACAGTTTGATAAAAACGCCACGGGATTTGATTGGGCGAATAATTACCTCTGCAATTTATTCAATGAAAAAGCAGTGAATGGTGCGCAGAACCCTTCAAGATTTTTAGCAATAAGTGGTATGTTTTTTCTCTGTGCCAGTATAGCTCTATTTTTCATCCGCTTTTCAAGTAAAATTCCGAAAAAAAAAGATGCTAACATTATCCAATATTCGGGTATCAGCTCAATGTTCTGCACTTTTTTGGTGGTTACTTCATATCACGATGTCATGACAATTTTTGCGAGCACTTTTGGCTTGATTACTCTTTTTTACGTTATGTTTTATACTTTCAAATCCAATTTGACATTTTTTAAATATATGAGTGTCGTTTGTCTGGGTATATTGTATCTGAACAATTATATTTACTATACTCAAAATGGATTAAGTTACCTTCCCATTTTGCAGAAAATTAGCCTTTTGAGCCTAATAGTTTGGCTTTTAGGTTTGGAATATGTGGCTAAAAAAGAAGATTTTATTAAAAAATAGTGGACATACTGAGGGGGTTAAAAAATCGTATTCGTCACTCTCGGCACTTGACTTTGGTGTGCTTCGGCATATTTTATATCTTTTTTACCTGAAATGCGCCTTGCGTGATTTGCTCTACGAGAAGCCAACTCTGCGTAATAATCTCGCAAATAAGTCTGAGCTCCCATGCATGCCATTGCTGCCAATTTCTTTTCAAAAACCGATGAAATATCTACAAAAGTATCAGGCGTGAAACCGCATAACTCAGGTTGATGTGGCTCAAAGCTGTACCAAACAGGCGGGTCTATATTTTTAAAAGCACTCGGTACACCCGCACCCGATGAGAGCAATCTCGCTCTTTGCGTTGCTTGAAATGCCAACGGATGGTCAGGATTAAAAGGGTCTTTTTCGCTGTGCGTCAAAATGACTGTTGGCTCAAAATCACCGATGACACTGGTCAATTGTTCCACGCGTTCATCATTTATAATCATCGGATAGTCGCCCCAATCTAAAAATTGGATGGGCGTTCCGATAATATCAGCAGCTTTTTGCGCTTGGGCATGGCGAATAATTTTCACACTTTCAACACTGCGCTTCGGGTCTTCTTTCCATAATTCGCCCGATTCACCCCGCTCTCCGTAAGACATGGCAATGACCAATGTTTCTGCCCCTTCTTCTAAGGCTTTGGCAATTGTTCCTGCGGCGCGCCAAACAAAATCACCTGAGTGCGCGCCGATTATTAATAACTTTTTTTTCATAATATTTTATTTGTAAGGATTTAAATATTTCCATCAAATACCCGTATCCTCAAATTTCTAAATCTTCAGGCATGGGTGTTCCCCGAGTGTGAAAACTCTCCACCGTCTGCAAACCCCATGCTTGACCTTTTTTGCGTTCCTCTTTATTCCACACAATTGTTTTGTAATCGGGGTCTAAAATCAAACGTGCGGTCGGGTTGGCAACTTCTATCCGATTGCCGCCCGGTTCGTATAAATAGAGAAAAAATGTCTGTTGTATAGCGTGTTTATGGGGCCCTGTTTCAATAAAAATACCATTTTCAAGGGCAATATCCGCAGCAATCAATACTTCCTCACGGCTATTGACTGAATACGTCATGTGGTGAAATCTGCCTGACATTCCCGCCACATGGTCGCCTGTAACGGCTAAATCATACGACTTTGAATTGACTGAAAACCATGCGCCTTTAACTTCCGTTTCATCAAAAATGATGGTTTCGGTCAAACGACCGCCTAATATATTGAGTTGAAAATCTCTGAAAGCTGCCACATCGGGCGCCAAAAGGTTTAAATGGTCGAGCCGACGAACATTAATTCCTCTGGCGGGGAATTTTGAAGCCGTATTTTTTAAAGCTGATTGTTCACTTTCTTTAGGTTGAAATTTTTCAGAATCAAAATAGATTTCCGTCAAATGTCCGCTGGGCATTCGGAATTGATACGTTTTTCCATGCCCCAAGTCCCCCTCAGTATAACCGATGCCGAAGCCCGTTTTTTCAATAATTTTACCTTTTTCTTCCAATAAATCAGCACTTCGTAATCGCCAAGCATGATGACCAATTCCCGCATGTTTGTAAGCTGTGAGTTTTAAAGTATGATGTTCATAATCATCATACGCCCGCAGATAGATGGAATCGCCCTTTGTATCGCTGATTGACATGCCCATTATTTCGGTGAAAAAACGGGTACTTTCATCCAATTTAGGCGTTAAAAGTTCTACATGAGCGAGGTGGGCAATATCCCACATGACGTTTTTCATATTTTTTAACGAATTTCTTTTGATTTTATCAAATAAGTGGCAATCCCCGCCAAGAGCGTCGGTACAGCAAAAACCATAAAATTGGTAGTCATAGATAAACCCGCCCCGATTAAAAGCCCACCAAATAGGGGCCCTACAATGCCACCTACTCGCCCAGCACTCATCGCAAATCCAACGCCAGTTGAGCGGATTTCAGTAGGATAAAACCGAGCAGCAACGGCGTATAGACCGACAAAACCGCCTTGAACTCCAAAACCTATCAAACCAAATAGCACCAAAACGATAGAAGAACCCTTGAAAAATCCGAATATTGCCATCAAAACAGCAGTCATTGCTAAAAATCCGAAAATGGTGCGCCTAAGCCCAAAAAGGCTTGATAAATATCCTTGCGCCATAATGCCCAAAAATGCGCCAAGATTGAAAACTGTACCTGCATAAATGGCTAACTCCATGGATAAACCTGCGCTTGATGCCAATTTGGGAATCCAAGTCGTTAAAAAATACAATGAAGCAAATGCCATAAATAAGGCAAGCCATAATTGCAGGGTTGAACTTCTGCGTTCGGGTGTAAGTAAAGACGTGACTGAAGGCTTTTCAAGTGTCTGGATACTGAGGGGGGGTAAGTTATTTAAAATCGGATTTTTTATTTTACTTAAAATCGCATTGGCTTTTTCTAATGCACCATTGGGTTGTTTTTTCAATAAAAAATCAAGCGATTCTGCTAAAAAGAACCATATAAAAGGTAATGTAATTAAAGTTGTAATACCCGCTACTTGAAACATTGTGCGCCAGCCATAAGCGGGAATGATTTGTGCCGAAGCCAAACCCGATAGAACAGCGCCAATGGGATAACCGCTCATCACGAAACTAACCCAAAAGTCTTTTGTTTTCTTGGGTGCATATTCAGAGGTTAAAGTTGCCGTACTTGCCAACATACTACCTATTCCTAAGCCGCTAATAAACCTAAACAACAACAACATTTCAACAGATTGAGCTAAAAAAGTAGCAAAAACTGTTGCCCCCATTAACAAAGCAGATAGTAAAATAATGGTTCGCCTTCCCACAATATCAGCCCGAGGGGCGATAAATAAAGTACCCAATGTCATACCGAACAACCCTGCACTAAAAACACTGCCCATTGCTTGAGGACTAATTATCCACTCTTTAGCGATAGCAGGGGCTGCATATGAAACCACCATCACATCCATACCATCTAACATATTCATCAAAAAACAAATAAATATGGTTGTGAATTGGAGAATTGATGTTTTGTTGTTGTCAATAAAATTGGCTGCGTTAGAATTCATTCTTTAGAGTTATCTATTTTTCGTTTTTATAGCAATATTGCTTTAAAATATGAAGCAATTTAGGTAAAATAGTAGATATACTGAGGGGTATCGTTTTAAAAAGATAGCAGTGTTTATTTTAGCCTAACTACTTAATTCTACTTTGGCACTTTTAAATTCGTTAATATTAAAGTGCCAAAGTAGAATTATAAGCGTTTACATTTTCCAAGTGTTATTACTTACATCGGCGTCCATGAAAATACCACCGTCTAATTTGATGGATTTTATCACCTTTTTTGTCGCTATTTTAATAACTGCTTCTTTTTGATTGGCGAACCATAATTCAGGCGTTTGGTGCAACGTCTCCTTAGAACCGTCAACGTACTCCACCATCATATCAACTGGGGCAACAAAACCGCCGATATTTTTAAGATTAATGCTATATCCTTTTTTCTCCTTTACTACTTTATCTACCGCTAAATCAATAAATCCATTCGTGAAAAACCAATTATGCCAAAACCAATTTAGATTTTTTCCAGCGGCATCATTAAAAGAATAAAAGAAATCCCACGGCGTTGGGTGTTTGCCATTCCAGCGATTCATGTATTCATGCAAGCATTTTTTAAATAAAATATCGCCCAATAAATCTTTTACCGCCAAATAACCCAACGAGGCTTTGCCGTATTCATTATTGCCCAATCCAGCACCATTTAATATGTTGCTTGGCGTGATGATTGGGATATCTTCTTCTTGCGAAGCATCTTTAATCCAGCCATTGACTCGAAACTGTTTGTAGAGATTTTCAGCTTTTTCAACACCTAAATCCGCCCTACCAATGAATAATTCAAGTGTCGTCGCCCAACCTTCATCCATAAATCCATAGCGAGTTTCATTCGTACCCATATAAAAAGGAAAATAAGTGTGCGCAATTTCATGCTCAACCACGAATCTTGAGAATTCAATATTCGGCGTAGTGTTATCGTTGACCATCATGGGGTATTCCATATCTGCAAAGCCTTGTACAATGGTTGTTTTTGAATATGGATAAGGCACACCGGGCAAATTATTTGAAAACCAATCCAAAGAATGCCTGCCGAACTCGACCATGCGGTGAAAATCAAGGGCTTTATCCAAAAATGCAGCTTGCACACTGGCTCGGCGTTGGGTAGTTTTATCAACCACCACACTTGAAGCATCCCACACATAATGATCACTTAATGCCAATGCCACATCAGGAACGTTGGTGCAAGTAAAAATCCAACTATTCATCTCGTTTTGGGTAGTTACTTTTTTGTTATCCATATCCGATTGAGTAGCGACATGGATGATGCTATCAGACGTCAAACTCGCTTGATATTTTGCTAAAAAATTAGGTTGTAAAACGTCTTTTGGATTCTGCAAATCTCCGGTAGCCCATACCACGTAGTTTTTAGGTGTGTTTACAGTCAATTTATAATCATTAAAATCACTGTAAAATTCTTTACTATCCGTAAAAGGCATTTTATCCCAGCCTGCGTAATCGTCAAAAACGGCAACTCTTGGATAAAAATAAGCTAAAAAATAAGTGGTAGAGTCCAATCTTCCTTCTCGATTGCTTTCCAAAGAAATATCGTAATGCCAATCAAATGACAATAACACGGAGTCATGTGGGAGAAGTACTTTCGGCAACTTCAGTGGACGATTGGTGAATACAAAAGGGTTGTCCTGCCATTTGATAGCCTGCCCATTGGCGCTCACAGCATCAATGATTACGCCCTCGTTGAGATAATCAGCCGAAGCACCCCCATCTCTTGGTGCACCAGCTTTATGGATATTTAAAAAAAGCTTTAAAATGGGACTTTTTAAAGTGTCGGGGCTGTTATTAATGTACATAATCGTTTCACTGCCCTTGATTTTGCGGTCGGGTGGTGTAGCTGTGATGTTGATATTGTACCGCCCGTAGTTTTGCCAATAGTTCTTTCCAGGCTTGCCATCAATCGAGCGAGTCCCTTTTTTATAAGCTTGTTGTATATCTCTCGGGATATACAAATCCTGAGCTTGTAAAGGATGAAAACAAACTGTTATAAGCGCTAAAAATGAAAGGATTTGACGCATTCTTGTATTTTTAATGGTGATAAAAGGTTAGATATTTCTTTTTTTATTAAAAATCGGCTAACACAAAGGAAAGCAATTACTTTCAAAACAGAAAAAAATAAGAAAAAAGATAGATAATCCCGAAAAATAATGTGAATGAATATCCGATTTGCTGGTGATAATTTTACGGATACCCCTCAGTATTTGAATGATTTGGATCATTAAAACGCCCTTTTAGCGCTAAATTTTTATTGAAATCGGTTTAATTAAACTGTTTCATAAATTCACTTGGAGTTTGATTTTTAATTTTTTTAAAATACCGATTGAAATTTGACAACGTATTGAAACCACACGCATAGCATATTTCACCAATAGATTTTTGATTTTCAATGAGCATTTTACAGGCGTGACCAATGCGCACTTCCAATAAAAATTGGGAAAAAGTCTTTTGCGTCTTGGTTTTAAAATAGCGACAAAATGAATTGGGGCTGATATTGGCCACTTCAGCAATGGTTTCTAAAGATATTTCTTCATTAAAATGCTCAATCACGTAGGTATATATGCGATTGATGCGTAAAGCATCTTTTTCGGCGTAAAGCGTGTCCGAGAATACTGCATCTGAAATGGGCGTTAAGTCCTTGGAGATGGTTATTATGTTCAGTATTTTAAGTAAACCTATGAGGTGGTCAGTATTGCTAACGCCTACTTGAGAGAGTTGAGTCAGTAGTTTTTGCAATTTCAAGCGGGTTTCACCTTCAATAAAAAAGCCTTTTTCTGCTTTTTTTAGACATTGTTTGATATTTTTCATTTCGGGCAAGTTTAAAAATCCTTGCCCCATGAAATCAGGACGAAAGTGAATAACTGTGGAATGACACATCAATTCTGGATTACTTTCAAAATAAATAGCGTCACTGCGCATAAAATGGGGCAAATTTTCACCCAACAAAACGATATCCCCCTCAGTAAAACGTTCGATAGAATCGCCTATAAAGCGGGTTCCAGTGCCTTTTCGTATCCAAACCAATTCGATTTCTGGATGGTAGTGCCAAATATTGAAGAAAAATGGTACTTCATCTTGACGGAAACTAAATGAATATTCTGGCTGCTGAGTAACTTTACGAAATATAGGTTTCATATTTTTTAATGCTAAAATAGTATTAAATAATACTCTTTAAATTGAAAAATAACTTAAATGTTGCAAACATAATAGCATTTTAGTATTATTTTAGCAAAATGAAATTATTCAATTCTGCGTTTTTTAAAAGGGGAATTAATATGGATAAATAATTAGTGAAAAGTGATAAATTTGCTCGAAATATTGGATTCTGAATTAAAAAATAAAGACTCATTCAAAATAATTGAAAATTTGATATGATAAATAAAGTAGTTGCCAATGCCGATGTTGCTGTAGCAGATATTAAAGACGGTTCTATACTGATGTTGGGCGGATTTGGGTTGTGTGGGATTCCCGAAAATTCCATTGCGGCGTTGATTAAAAAGGGGGCAAAAGACCTCACTTGTATTTCAAATAATGCGGGCGTGGATGATTTTGGCATCGGATTAATGCTCAAAACCCGACAAGTGAAGAAAATGATTTCGTCGTACGTGGGTGAAAATAAAGAGTTTGAACGCCAATTAATGTCAGGCGAATTGGAAGTAGAACTTATTCCACAAGGCACGCTTGCTGAGCGTATTCGAGCGGGTGGGGCAGGGATTCCTTCGTTTTTTACTCCAGCGGGCGTAGGTACAGAAGTTGCCAACGGAAAAGAAACAAGAGAATTTGAGGGTAAAATTTACCTCATGGAGGCTTGGCTCAGAGCTGATTTTTCAATTATAAAAGCGTGGAAAGGGGACACCGCAGGGAATCTCGTTTTCAAAGGAACGGCTCGAAATTTCAACCCTATGATGGCCGCTGCTGGTAAAATTACAATTGTAGAGGTCGAAAAATTGGTGCCAGAAGGGAAACTTGACCCTAATGAAATTCACGTGCCGGGTATCTATGTTCAGCGCATTTTTCAAGGGAAAAAATATGAAAAGCGCATTGAGCAGCGCACTATTTCCGCCCCCCTAACCCCCAAAGGGGGAGTAAAAGACGATGTGCAGATGTCAAGTGCCCAACCTGCATCCACGGGTTTAGATAAAAATCAAATCGCACAACGGATTGCTCAAGAACTAAAGGATGGTTATTATGTCAACTTGGGAATCGGAATCCCGACTTTGGTTGCCAATTATATTCCCAAAGGCATTAATGTCGTTTTGCAATCTGAAAATGGTTTATTGGGGATTGGACCATTTCCCACGGAGGATAAAGTGGATGCCGACCTCATCAATGCGGGTAAACAAACGGTGACGATGCAAGCGGGTTCTTCGCTTTTCAGTTCAGCGGAAAGCTTTGCCATGATTCGCGGTGAGCATGTTGATTTGACCATTTTAGGGGCCATGGAAGTTTCTGAAAATGGCGACATTGCCAACTGGAAAATTCCCGGAAAAATGGTGAAAGGGATGGGCGGTGCCATGGATTTGGTGGCTTCGGCTAAAAATATTATTGTGGCGATGCAGCACGTGAGTAAAGATGGAAAATCAAAATTGCTCAAAAACTGTTCATTACCAATCACTGGAATCAATTGTGTCAAGAAAATTGTAACAGAATTGGCAGTGTTAGAAGTATTGCCCGAAGGAGGATTTAAATTATTAGAAACAGCTCCAGGAGTTAGCATTGAAGATATTCAAAAAGCTACGGAAGGGAAATTAATTATTGAGGGAAATATTCCTGAAATGAAATTTTAAATGTAAGTAACTCA
>JANPHO010000693.1:0-3060 GCA_031424515.1 Saprospiraceae bacterium | reverse complement strand
CAAAAGAGGTTTGTGGCATTTTGCACCGCTTGTGCTTCGTCAAATATTTTAGGTCGTCCCGCCATTTAATTTAATTGAAGCGCAAAGGTGTGTATTTTGTACTGATTAGTCAAGTATTATTTTAATTTTTTTATACCCCTCAGTATAAATGCCTTGTTTTAACGCACAAACGCTTGACTATCAGTTTGATAATCAAGCGTTTGTGGGTTTGTAACCCGCTGTCCACATATCTTCCTAACTCCTTCTAAATCAACCCACTACTCCCAAAAACGGGCGGCTCGTGAGGTTTTTCAAAACCGATACGTACTATTCATGGCGTCTCCGACGCGCGTAAGCTGCTGTAAAGTGTTGTTTTTCAAGGATTTAGTGGTAAAATACTGAGGGGTAGCTTACGCGCGTCGGAGACTGGCGTGTTAAGCCGCACAATTTTTCTTCCCCCCATTTTTGACTGGTCTATCAAATGCCTTTCGGAAAAAAACGACCTTGGCACTCTTTAAATTCTCACGTTTCCATTGGTCTAAATCAGCCATTGAAATAGTTGACATAGCTGAATACACATCAGAACGGGTTATTTTTCGACAAAAAAGAGGAATTATCAGAGTTAAAAGCGAAAATTCTCTTTTAAGGTCATTTGGCATTCTATGTTTTAATTTTCCAAAAATGGACTCAATGACATCCGAAGAAGCTATCAGTGCCTTAGAAAAATGGGGTTTTGAAGTCGTATTTATAAAAACAGGTATCGTTTGGTCAAAATAAGAAGTAATGCCTTCGCAGTATTTCATAACCCTCGGATTATGAGGATACTTTTGGGCTAAATCATTTAAAGTTCTATGTGAATCCTTTTGAGTTTGCTGATTAATGCCCTCGCTTTTCAACCTTATGCCTATTGTATTGGCATTATAAAACAAATCCGACATTTCTAAAACAAATCTTTCGTTTTCCTTTAAAAACTGTAATTCGGGTGCAATTTCCTTGGGAATATCTTTAAAATGCTTCAACATGAGATTTGCCCATTCTATAAAGGGAATATAATTCATAAATCGGACTCTCATACTAAGGGATGGCGGCGTAAAGCGTCCATAATCGCTTTGTTTTCGCTTTTTCTTAAAGTTGCCCATTTGCTCATTAAAAAATTTGAAATCCGCTTCCGATTTATAGCAATTTTCCAATATATTCGCTGTATAATGTGACCAATCTGGAACGTGAAATAGGCCTTTTTGCCCGTACGCTTTAACTAAATTAGCGCCATTATCCGAGGTGACGTACAATACTTTACCTCTTACTTTTTTCAACGCCATTGATAATACATCGGACACATCTTCTGACAACCAACTATCTCTACTCCGTATCACTAATGGAACCACATCGGTCATCCTCAAAGCACGTCCCGTTTCTAATCTGGTCAAATTTATCCCTAAAACTAACATCAGTCGAGATTTACCCAATGTGTAACTTTCATCTATGATAATGCTCCATTTATCATCCTTTCCCCCTTCTTTTCCCCCTATTTTCAATAAATATAAGCCCACTTTTTGTACCCATATCCTTACTATTCCATAACTGGGCTTGTTTAGCTTTACGCCCATAAAGTCACCAATGTATCCCAATACTTCTACCACACCACGTGAACTTAAACCAGATTTATACAATAAGATGCTTAAATAAATGATAAACAGGTTGTACTTATAAGAGACTAAAGAACAAGCTCCTTTATCTTTTTTTTTGAAACGTTTTCTTCTATCCCTTTTTCAGTCGTTTTTTCAGCAAGGGCTAATCGTAACATCTTGTTTGTTGACCGATAAGATTGACTTTGGATTTGCAATCGCCTCTTTTCCTTTTCTAATGCTTTTATTCTAATAGATTTCTCCTTGGCTTTGGTTTTCCAACTTTTCTGTGTTTCTTTATCAACTGTTTCCATGACTTATTTTTAAAACGATTTTATTTTTCACAAATCTAATTCGTTTTAGGGGAAACCTTTTTTTTAATTTAACACGCCAGTCGGAGACGCCATGAATAGTACGTATCGGTTTTGAAAAACCTCACGAGCACACGCTTACTTGGCAGCAGGAAGAGGCTGCGCCAGCGGGCATAAAAGCTTTTTTTGAAGGCGAAGTGACTAAAATAGTCGGCACCGATAATTTCATTCAATCGAATTTATCCAGATTTGTTCCTCGAAAAACGGTCATTAAATTGGTGGCAGCTAAGACCATCTTGAATGTGCAAAAGAAAAAATAGCCGTTTTGAAAACAGCCATTTTTTAACGTCCAAACGCTTGATTATCTATTTGATAATCAAGCGTTTGTGGATTTTGTACCCCCTCAGTATTTCACCCATTTTCAAGCAAAATGTTCAACCAAAAGGGAATATATTTAGCAATATTTAGCCTGTAATAAAAAACTTAACCTTCCATAAAGTGTTATTACTGATTCAAAATAGAATAAGAAAATGACAGGACAACAACCACGTAATTTTGAATATCATGATTACCTAAAAAAAATATTAGGTAGTGAAAAGAATGAAACTTCTCTTTTCATTGCCACTGAAAAAGATTTTGAGCGAGGTAGCGAGCTGAAATTTCCGTACAGAAGTTATTTTTTCGTTTTTGGGTTGTTTCACGAAGGCAATCGCAAAATGAAAATTGGCATCAACGAATATGACTTAAAAGCCAAAACACTGACCATGGTGGGACCGGGCATAGTAAGGCATTGGAAGGACAGCAATTGGGATTTTTCGTGTCATACCTTTTTTTTTAAAGCGGATTTTTTCGAGAAACCATTCTCCGATAATTTTCTCATGAATTACCCATTTTTTAGAGCATGTTTAAAAATTTAATTTGGAATAAGCATCAATCTGTTAAGAATAATTTGAATTTGGGCTAAATAAATCATGGATTCAGAACTTTCTACATTTCGTTCATAATCTTTAGAAAGTCGTCGGAAGAAATTAGTCCACCCAAAAGTACGCTCCACTGCCCATCTTTTTTTAACTGGAATAAACCCTTTTGCGCTTTCAGGTTTTGCTGCAATTTCTAATTTAATACCGTGTTTTTCTACCGTTTCT
>JANPHO010000692.1:0-8389 GCA_031424515.1 Saprospiraceae bacterium | reverse complement strand
GAACTGCAATGTATCGGTGCTTCTACTTTGGATGAATATCGCCAATACATTGAAAAAGATGGTGCACTCGACCGCCGTTTCCAAAAGGTAATGGTTGATCCACCAAGCATTGAAGATACGATTCATATATTGACAAATATCAAGTCGAAATATGAAGAATTCCATAATGTGAATTATTCAGAAGAAGCCATCAAAGCTTGTGTAATGTTGAGTGAGCGGTACGTCACTGACCGTTTTTTACCAGATAAAGCCATTGACGTATTAGACGAAGTAGGTGCAAGAGTCCATCTCAAAAACATCCACGTTCCTAAGCATATAGAAGAACTCGAAAAGCGCATTGAAGATTTGAAAGAAGAGAAAAACTCGGCTGTCAAAAATCAACAATACGAAAAAGCTGCTGATTTGCGCGATATGGAGACCAAATTAGGTCGCCAACTTGAGCAAGAGAAAATCCAGTGGGAAGAGGAGTCGAAATCCAAGCGTTATCCGGTAACTGAGGATGATATCGCTGAAGTTGTGGCTATGATGACAGGTATTCCAGTTCGTAAAGTCGGACAAGCTGAATCGAACAAACTTGTTACGATGGGTGAAGATTTAGCGAAAATGGTTATCGGTCAAGACGAAGCTATTAAGAAAATGACGAAAGCCATTCAGCGCAATAGAGTGGGTTTAAAAGACCCTTCTAAGCCTGTTGGTTCATTTATTTTCTTAGGCCCTACGGGTGTCGGTAAAACTGAATTGGCGAAAGCATTGGCGCGTTATTTGTTTGATAGTGAAGATGCTTTGATACGCATAGATATGTCTGAATACATGGAGAAATTCAGTATCAGCCGTCTTGTTGGAGCGCCTCCGGGATACGTGGGTTATGAAGAAGGTGGTCAATTGACTGAAAAAGTGCGCCGTAAGCCTTACAGTGTTATCCTTTTAGATGAAATTGAAAAAGCGCACCCTGATGTCTATAATATCCTACTTCAAGTTTTGGATGATGGACAATTGACAGATGGATTGGGTCGTAAAGTGGATTTTAAAAATACACTTATTATCATGACATCTAACATTGGTGCCCGTCAGTTGAAAGACTTCGGACAAGGTGTCGGTTTTGCCACAAAAGCAAGAGAAGATGCAGCAGAAGACAACTCTAAAATGGTGGTTCAAAATGCCTTGAAAAAGACATTTTCACCTGAGTTTCTAAACCGTATTGATGATGTCGTTGTATTCAATAGCCTTGGAAAAGAGGAAATTTTCAAAATTATTGATTTACTCTTGAAAGGTGTAATGAAACGCTTATCCATTATGGGCTTCAACCTTGAGTTGAGCCTTGAAGGTAAAGAATTCATCGCAGGAAAAGGTTATGATCCACAATTTGGTGCAAGACCATTACACCGTGCATTACAAAAGTATATTGAAGATCCATTAGCAGAATTCATCTTGAACGAGCAGCCTACTGAAAATAGTAACTTCATAGCTGTTATGAACGATGAAAAAGATGGTTTGAAAATTACTTTGAAGGATGACAACGAGAAAAAGACAGAACCTGAGAAAAAGACAGAAAAAGAGCAATAGAAACTGAACTGAAAATAATTACAGCCGGCTTCCTTACTGAGGGGGTCGGCTTTTTTATTTTTTACTACATTTGCAATCTAATAACTTTCATCTAACCTCTATCATCTAAAAAAATGCAACCACTCGCTGAACGAATGCGCCCGCGCACGCTCGATGAATACATTGGTCAAAAACACCTCGTGGGTGAAAATGCCATTTTGCGCCGAACGGTGGAAACGGGTCGTATTCCGTCTATGATTTTGTGGGGATCGCCGGGGGTGGGCAAAACAACGCTGGCGAATATCATTGCCAATCAACTGCAACGACCTTTTTTTTCACTTTCAGCCATTAATAGTGGGGTAAAAGATATTCGTGAAACCATTGAGGAAGCCCGTCGGAAACAGTTTTTTAATACGCCTAATCCTGTGCTTTTTATTGATGAAATTCACCGTTTTTCAAAATCGCAGCAAGATTCTCTTCTTGGGGCGGTCGAAAAAGGCATTGTTACTTTGATAGGGGCAACTACTGAAAATCCTTCTTTTGAGGTCATTCCTGCCCTACTTTCTCGCTGTCAGGTCTATGTTTTAAAAGAATTAGAAAAAGATGATTTAATACTTTTAATTAAAAATGCACTTGCAAAAGATGAATTTTTAAAAGATAAAAAAATAGATATTCTGGAATACGATGCCATGCTTCAACTCAGTGGTGGCGATGCTCGTAAAATGCTGAATATCCTTGAATTAGTTGCTGAATATACCTCCAGTACTGAGGGGGTAGCCATCGATAATGATTTAGTGACCCAAATCGTACAACAAAATATAGTGCGCTACGATAAAACGGGCGAGCAACATTATGATATTATTTCCGCTTTTATAAAATCTATCAGAGGCAGCGACCCCAATGCGGCGGTGTATTATCTGGCTCGAATGCTTGAAGGCGGTGAGGATATTCTTTTCATCGCTCGCCGTATGGTGATACTGGCATCTGAAGATATTGGTTTGGCGAATCCCAATGCGCTTTTAATGGCAACCACGACCTTTCAAGCCGTTCACCAAGTGGGAATGCCCGAATCCCGCATTATTTTGAGCCAATGCGCCGTATATTTAGCAACGTCCGCAAAGAGCAATTCAACATATGTGGCAATTGAAAAAGCCCTCTCAAAGGTGAAAGAAACGGGTAATTTGAGTATCCCTTTACATATTCGCAACGCACCTACCAAGCTGATGAAAGACCTCAATTATGGAAAAGGCTACCAATATGCCCATGATTTTGAGAATAATTTCGCTTTTCAAGAGTTTTTACCGAAAGAAATAGAGGGCACTGCATTTTATACCCCCTCAGTAAATTCAACAGAAAATCCTATTCGAGAACGAATGAGGCAGCTTTGGAAAGATAAATATGGATATTAAATAGTGGTTTATAATAAAAAAAATACCCCACAGGAAAAATTTTCACTGCGGGGTGCTTTTTGGGTATTAACAAAGTTTAAATTGGTAAATTTGGTGTTTTAAATATTCGTTTTGTTTGTTTGCTCGTTTGTTTGTTTGCTTGAGTCAAAAGCCCTTTTTAATTGTTCATTATTGGCTTTAGAACGTTACAAAAGTGACACATTTTATTGATTCGCACAATGGGTATTGTACTCGCAATTGCTTCTATTGTATGAATGGTGGTTAAAGGTATTTGATTGGATTTTTAAACATTAAAAAAGGCATTTAAACGGTTGCCCAACCTGTTTAAATGCCTTTTATTAAAACAATAAGCCATAAAACTACACTTATCTCAAAACCGTCAAATCCCCCCTCAGTATTTTACCGTCGTTGATGTTCAAGCGAAGCACATAATAATACGTTCCTTCGGGAAGTGGGTCGCCTTTTTGATTTGAGCCGTTCCAGTCGTTGGCATAAGGCTTGGCTCTATATAAAATATCACCCCATCTATTGAATATTGTCAATTCATTATTCGGGAATTTTTCAATATTATCAATCGTCAACACATCGTTTTTACCGTCATCATTGGGAGTAATGGCATTGGGTACATCGATTTCAATCTCTTTTACAATAACTGCCTTAGGTTTTATTAAAATACGCACCTCGCCAGTATCACACAGCCCGGTACACGTTTCACTACAAATCATGAAGCGGAATCGAACCACACCCGTGAAATTAGGGTTTGAAATATACGTAAATTGTCCATTATTGAACAAATCAAAGCGGCCTTGTGCGGGATTATCCAACCTCGTAGCTGAATACGTACCCGGCGGTGCTTCTTCTACTACTTTTGCCTTAATGGTGTCCCCAGCTGCCATTTCTAAAGCCAAACTCACGGCTTTTGGAATCACTGGCACGAATATATTCACGCTATCTACTATCTGAGAAGAAGTACAAATGCTGTCTTTTATAGTAATTGTAAATATATTTTGACCGTTTTTAAGACCCGTAACATCAGTCGTCAGATTGGTAACATCCGCAATTTTAGCACCTGAAAGGCTCTTCCAAGTCACTTTATACTGAGGGGGTACTGCGCCTTCAAGACGAGTATTGAATTCACAAACGGATTTATCCGCCCCCGCAGTGCCCGTTGGTTTAGGGCGAATAGATATATTAACGGACTCTTTTATTTCAGCCAAACAACCCTCGGCATCTGTTGCTTGAGTGATGATAAAAGTGGTATTGATAGACGGTGAAACCCTAATTGTACTGCCATTTCTCAAACTGCTTACGGTTGTCAACTGATTTTGATTGCTGTAAGTGACTTTAAAAGTGCCTAAATCCGTGGTTTTTATTATCAAATTAGCATTCGTACTGCTGCAAATGGTCGTATCACCCGCTAAACCAATGGTTATTTTATTTTTAAACAAGATAGAAACACCATTTGAAATGGCATAGCATCGGTCAGCACTCGAAATGACGCCATTCACTACATTTCCAGAAATATGGTGCACAAAATAGGTCGTTCCATATTGCATAGTTGTTGCGTCAAATGTGAATTCGCCCGTTGTATTGCGCTGTAAAACAGTCCCAATTTTATTCAAAGTGCCATTGTGCAATACGAATTCAGCGGCATCATTGGCATCTAAAACCGCGTTTTTAACGAAAGGTATTGTACTTTTTAAACCAAAACAAACCACATAGGCGTTGTCTTTTAATTGAGCTGCTTGAGTAGAGCATGGGCACGTTTTTTTACCTTTTAAAGTATCCGATACACAACCAGATGCATCTCTAATAACGATGGAATAACTTGAACCATCAGCTAATGCAGCTGAGGTATAAGTATTTCCATTTATGGTTCCAGTTGAATTACCATTCAATGAAAAAGGCGCATTAAAACTATTGATATTGGCTTTTACCGTAAATTCAGTTCCATCTGCACTACAATTATCATTGATAAGGGTCAATTGTGGGGCATCATTAAAACTTAAAATAACCGTATCAGCAGAGCTACAATTGCCACTTTTTTCGTTAAAAACCAAGGTGTATTTGCCCGCTTGCGAAACTGTAACGGAGCTTTTCGGATTTTTTATATCTGTGATGGTGATGGTCGAATTAACGGGTTTGTCTAATACCGTCCAATTCGGGGTACTCACAGAAGCAACACCTTTTAAAGTATATTGTCTGCCACATATCACTTCATCTCTACCTGCATTAGGCGTTGGGAACGCGTTGGCAATGACAGTTAAGTTAGTAGCTGCACTTTCAATACATTCATTTTGAGATTTTACGCCAATAGTACCGCCCGTACCAGATGCCCAACGGACAGTTATTTCGAGAGTAGAATCAGCACCCACGAAGGTTGCACCCGCAGGTAAAATCCAATTGTAGCGTGTAACGCCCAAGACTATGGCTGCTTTGTATTTTTCAATATCGCCAACGCATACTGACGTTTTGCCAGTTATAGAAGTTGATTTATCTGGGGCGGATTTAATATTCACTTTGTAACTACTCTTATCAGATGCACAACCGCCTATGGGTTGAACAACAATGAATCCGCTGTTTGTGCCAAATCTTACAACGATACTGTTAGTGCCTCTTCCCGATAAAATAATCGAACCCGTGGGTACTGACCAAACGTAAGAAATCGCATCCGGGTCTTTTTGGCAGGTGTAAGTCACCGTTGAGCCCGGGCAAACTTCTTGAGGACCAGATATAGTCAATGAATCAATACCTTCTCTAACTTCTACTTTTAAACAAGAAGATGATTTGATTTTACAGTCATTTTCAACTTCAAGGCAAATATCTCCTACCCCATTACTGTTCCATAAAACTTCAATTTTATTATTATTATTCGTTAAAATAGAAGCATTAGAAGGGACAGACCATGTATATTTGGTGTACTGTGCTTGAGCAGTTACTGAATAAACGGCTTTTGAATTGGGGCAATTAGTAGTGCTGCCTTCTATAACGGGTTTTGTGAGCGTTCCGTCTTTTATTTTAATGCTTTCAGAAACGATATTTCTTTTTAAATCACAGGCATTTTTTAATTCCAAACCAATGGTGCCGCTCGTGGCTGTTCCCCAAGCCACTCTGATAGTCATAGTGCCTTGTCCACTGATGATGGTTGCGCCTGTCGGCACACTCCAGATATAGCTGGTAATTTTAGCGTTGCCGCTCACTCCAAATGAGGATGTATCATTGGAACATACTGTAAAATTGCCTAAAATGGGTAAATCATCAGGCAATTCAGCTTTTATAGTTACCAATTTATTCATGTTAGTGGTGAGATTGCAGCTGTTTTTTATCTGTAAAACGATTGCAGCATCTGTACCCGTTCCAATTTTGACTGATACTGAGGGGGTACCTTGTCCACTTAAAATAGTAGCATTGGCAGGCATTATCCATAAATAATCTGTAATGCTCGCATCAGGCGTAACTGAAAAAGTTGCTGTTTCATTTGGGCAGACCGTGGTAGAACCTGCGATTGGGATAGATGTAGGCGCTGCATTTTTAACCGTCACATTGATACACGTTTGGGTAGCTGCTCCGCAAGAGTTTGAAGGCGTTACGCATACTTGCCCACCAGTTGAATTGCCCCAATCAATGTCAATACTCGACTTACCTTGACCATTTTTAATAGTTGCACCCGAAGGTACTGTCCATTGATAAGTCGTGCCGTTTTCATTCAAAGAAGTCGTGTAAGTACCTATCGAAGAAGGACAAACGGTTTGATTACCTGCAATAGTAACCGTATTTGGCTTTTTATTGATGACTACATTCAAGCATGTGGTATCGCTCATGCCACAACTATTTTCAGCATTCACGCATATTTTACCCGTCGCAAATGCTCCCCAAGTCAAAGATACTGAGGGGGTCGTTGCTCCCGAATTTAGAGTGCCATTGGTGATAGTCCAATTGTATTTGCTGATGCCCGATTGAGCATTCACGATATTATAATTTAAAGCTTTATTATCGCAAGCAATCACATCACCTTGTAATTCAGGACGGTTAGGCAGATTTCCCGTTTTTGAAACGGTTATTGTGGTCGTTTTTTCACAAGTATTACCATTTAAGCTCACTTTTGCTCTTAAAGTGTAAGTACCAATTTGAGAAACATTCACTTCACTTGAAGTGCTGATAACGGCATTCGACGCATTGATCCACTCATATGTAACTGTGGCATTGCTCGGAAAAGCGACCGCTGAGCCTGTCAGTTTTACGGATAAAATGTCACACGATAAATCACCTGATTTGGTAGCTGAGGGTGTGACATCCATCACTTCCACTTTTTGACAAGCCCAGTTACCTTCACCACAATTACCCAATATTTTAACGCAGATACTGTCGGTTACAGTCCCCCAATTAACCGATACTGAGGGGGTGCTTTGTCCAGTTAGGATAGTTGCACCACCGCCTACTTTCCAAGTATAGTCAATTGCTTCTGACTGATTTGGAATTGAATAAGTTAATCCAGTAGCATTTTTGCAAACTGCTTTTAAGCCTGAAATAGAATTACTTGGAACCGTGGGTTTACCGCCGAGTTGTCCAGATTCAATTGAAATAGTGTAATCACAAACATCATTGCTTTGTCCATCTAACATCAGATAATAACGATTACCTAATGTTAATTCATTTATTAAAACTGTATCACTTGCTGATTGAGCAATTGGACTTGAAGCTCGACAATATTTCAGTTTATATGTTTGACAATTATTGATTTCATATACCCGAACTTGCACACCACTACCATTTCCCAGGGGTCCGAAGGTGCAATTACTGGTTGTAACTCGAAAGACAATTTCGGTGGAGGCCGCTTCAAATTGTAAAAAATGATAGTTTTCAATTGACCCACAGCCGAAAGATTGTGTTAACGGATTACTTAATGGTAGAGTACTACAGTAAGGAAATTCATTTTGGCAAAGCAATGGCGCAGTGGCACATGTTAGACCCGCGGGTCGACTGTTACACGCACTTCTAAGAGAGATACCGCCTTTTGGTAAACTATCTGTCGAAGAGCATTGCTCTTTAAAAGGTGAATATATGCTTGTTCCTTTCGCTTGTAAATTTAAAAATAGCAATAAACTTAAAAGCCAATAGTGATGTTTTAAACGATTCATGGGAAAATAAAAAGGTAAATCGGAATGAATGTGTATTGGTTTAGGGAAGTAAAGTACCCTTTTGTAGGTTTTAAATGCACCTACCTTATCTATCCTACAAATTTAGAGCTAAAAGCGATGAAATCAAATTAATATATGAGATTTAGCTGTAAATTAGACTAAAAGAGGTATAAAAACACCTGAGTTTTATTTATTATTGTTTGCTTCTTCAGAAAAAAATATAATTTTTATAAAAAAAATCAATTAACTATTTCAATTTTTAAAAATGTTTTATACATTTGCACCCGCAATGACAAAGGC
>JANPHO010000691.1:0-19412 GCA_031424515.1 Saprospiraceae bacterium | reverse complement strand
TTTAAGACACCTAAAAACCACAAAATATTATTTGGCTTATTCAGCTACTTATTACAGCAATGCCTTTGGGTCGCCGTCTTTGAGTGTTTTGTAGCTGTTTTTACTAACCACCTTTTTACATGTTACTTTTTCCAGCCGTTTCCGTGATTCCTCGGCTGCTTTACCGCCTTTTAAATTGCTCTTAGATTTTACAATTAAAAGCAGTACGAAAGCTTTTTTATGCAGTACGAAAGCTTTTTTATCCAGTCTCTTTCAGTTTTTTTCAGATGAAGTATCAGTATTCGATAAATAGGGCTTTTCAAAAATCAAAACTTTGGCGGCTTTAAAACAGGGCTTTTTAATTCTTATTCCTTGCTTCTTTTGTTAAAATAAACGGACGTTTATTTTAACATCTCATTACCCTTTTTGGGGTACTTCTATTTTGAAAATATCTCTTTGCTTTAAGTCAAATTACTGTGGGAGTTATCAAGCTTCAGTACAATATATCCCGGAACATAATTGCAATTATGCTTGAAGTAGGATTTTGGGCGTTTTATAGGATTAAATAGGATTATTTCATGCGGAACTGGAGTTCCGAGCTATCATTAAAATCCTATAAAATTCCCAAAATCCTACTTCAAAAAAACGAAATCATGGTTTCGAAGTAGATGAAACAGGCCCCTCAGTATTTTGCGTCTTTCTCCGAGGTGAATGCAAAAATTCGATAATATTATTTTTAAAAAAAAGTTCAACATCATGTAAGGGTGCTTTATATGTTATGGCGTCTTTTGTCATAAGAATGTCTAAATAACTAATTTTGTAACCAAACTCTCTACTAAGATGTTACGAACTTTACTCTCCTTTGCTTTAGTACTTTGCATATGCTGCATGGCTTCAGCATCCCCTTCACTTGAGAATAAGCTTAGTGAAGCTTATCCCTCATCTGATATAAACAAAATTGCATTCACTGTTTCAGGTAAAATTACATCTGATAATGGTGAGCCTCTCGTAGGTGCAAGTATTGTCGAAAAAGGCACTTCAAATGGTGCTATTACTGACTTAGATGGTAATTTTAAGTTAGATGTTTCATCTGGCAAAGCCATTTTAGTTGTTTCTTTCGTCGGTTATGAAACGAAAGAAGTGGCAGTGAACAACCAATCTACATTGGATTTGAAATTGTCAGAAGGTTCTGCTTTGAATGAAGTCGTAGTGGTTGGCTATGGTACTCAAAAGAAAAGCCAATTGACTGGTGCGATTTCATCCATTTCTGCCAAGCAGATTACTGAAATGCCTATCACCAACGTAGCACAAGCCTTGCAAGGTCGTGTCGCAGGGATTGACGTATCGCAATCAGGCAGTAAGCCGGGTACTGTACCTACTATACGTGTACGTGGTCGTCGCTCATTTAGAGCGAGTAACGATCCGCTTTACGTTATTGATGGTATTCCAATTTCAGCAAATTTTGAAGACCTCAACCCTAATGATGTGGCATCAATGGAAATTTTGAAAGATGCTACAGCAACGGCTATCTATGGTGCGCGGGGTGCAAATGGTGTTATCTTGATTTCTACAAAAAGGGGTAGTTTAAATGGCAAGAAAAAGACAACTGTAAGCTACGATACTTATATTGGACAAACAGAAGCATTGGATAAAATAAAGTTGTTCTCAGGGCCTGAGTTTGCGGAATATATTCGTGAATCTCGTAGAGGCATTGTCTCTGGTAGCACTTATAAAGATGCTGCTGGTAATCCAGTACCGAGCGGTAAATCTGATGCATTTGCGGATTCGAAGTTATTTGAGCCCGTAGAGTTAGATGGTATTGCCAATAATCGCACAACTGATTATCAAGACTTGATTTTACAAAAAGGTTTTCAGCAAAATCATTCATTGGGTGTACAAGGTGGTAATGAAAAAACATCTTTTTATATCTCCGGCAGTTATTTCAGAGATAAAGGTATTTCGTATGGTTTAGATTATACCAGAATGTCACTCCGAGCAAATGTTGATCACAACATCAATGATAATTTGAAAGTTGGTTTATCATCTTATACGATGTACAGTATTCGTAATGGTGCTAACCTAAACCCTTATGGTTTTACTTTGCAACAAAATCCACTGGGTAAATCACTTGATAGTTTAGGAAATATCATTTTTGCGCCCACAAATGATGCTTTATTGACCAATCCATTGGCTGAAATCGTCCCTGGAGCTCAAATAGACGAGCAAAGGAGGTACAGAATTTTGAATAGTTTATTTGCAGAATTGAAAATCATGGAAGGCTTGACTTACCGGGTCAATTTTGGTCCAGATTTCACTATTCAGCGTGCGGGTCGTTTCACAGGTTCAGCAACAAACGCTTTGAAAGGTGGTGCCCCTACGGCTTCTACCAATAATTTCTTTGCTTTCAACTGGGTACTTGAAAATATCGTGAATTATAATAAAGCTTTTGGTAAGCACAATTTAGGCTTAACTGCTTTACACTCTATTCAAAAAGATAATTTTGAAACAAGTAGTATCTCAGTTCAAGGAGTACCAGCAGAACCACAAGTTTTTTATAACTTGGGTAATGCCAGCAGCGTTTTAGGTGTTGGTAGTGGTTTGGTTCAACGGACAATCAACTCATTCATGGGTCGTGTGAACTACGATTATGATGGTAAATATTTATTGACAGCTACTTTGCGTCGTGACGGTGCCAGCCCTTTTGGTGTCAATACTAAATATGGAAACTTTCCTGGTCTTGCATTAGGATGGAATGTAGCCAATGAAAATTTCATGAAAGGTACTTCTAAATGGCTTGACTTATTAAAGCTACGCGTCAGTATGGGTGCAGTTGGTAACCAAGCTGTTGCACCTTATCAAACACAGGGTTTATTAAGCCGTACTGTTTATGCTTGGGGTACCACAGCTGCCTTTGGACAACGTCCAAGTACAATTGGTAATCCAGATTTGAAATGGGAGTCTTCTTTAACTAAGAATATTGGTATAGATTTCAGTATTTTAAAAGGTCGTGTATATGGTTCAATTGAAGCTTATCAAGTTAATACAACTGATTTGTTGTTAGCTGACCAATTACCGTCATCTATCGGCTTTACTTCTGTGACGCGTAACGTTGGTGAAACTCAAAATAAAGGTATTGAATTGAGTATCACGACGGTTAACGTTGATAAAGGTGGATTCAAATGGAGCTCAGATATTGTTTTTACTAAAAATAATGAGCAAATCATATCTTTATACAACGGTAAAGTGGATGACCCAGGAAATAGATGGTTCATAGGCAAACCGCTTACAGCCTTTTTTGATTTGAAAAAAGATGGTATCTGGCAGTTGAATGAAGCTGATGCTGCTAAGGCCTATGGTAGCCGTGTGGGTCAAATCAAAGTGAATGACAATAATGGCAGAGGTGCAGATGGTCTATTGACTGGTCAACCAGATGGAAAAATCAATGCAGATGACCGCGTGTTCCAAGGTTCTGAAATTCCAGATTGGAGTGGTGGTATTACCAACCGTTTTAGCTACAAGGGTATTGACTTTTCTTTCATTTTGTATGCGCGTATTGGTCAAACAATTTTGAGTGGCTTTCACAGAGACAACAATGCCTTAGCAGGTCGTTATCAGCAAATCAAAGTGGACTATTGGACACCTAACAATCCAACCAATGAGTTCCCTCAGCCGAACAAAGATCAGGAGTTCCCTGTTAATAACCAGACGCTCTTTTATTTTGATGGCTCATTTGTGAAGTTGCGTAATATTAATTTTGGTTACACTTTACCGTCAGAAGTGACTAAAAAATTGGGTATCGAATCAATGCGTATTTTCTCAAGTATTCAACAACCTAAAATCTGGTCGGAATACCGTGATAAATACAACGGTGTTGACCCTGAGGTAAATGAAAGCGCAAATGTTGGCGGTGGTGTTACACCAGCTACTAAAGTCTATACAGTTGGTATAAATGTTAAGTTTTAATATAGAATAGTAGATTTTTTGGAAAAAATATTCCGAAGCTACCCCCTCAGTATTTTAACCATTTTTAATATTTATGCGCACTTCAATTAATAATTTTAAAATTTTTTATAAAATGAAAAATATAAATTTTAGAAAATATTTATCAGCTCTTTCCATACTGGGATTACTATTTGTAAGCCAGTCGTGTAAAGATGTATTGGATGAAAAAGTCATTTCAGCCATCGGCAATGACTACATCAATACCGCCAAGGGTTTTCAAGATGCTTCAAATGCCGCTTATTCCCCTTTGAGAGCCTACTATGGCACTCAGCCAGGCCTTACGTTTTCAGAGTATGGCACTGACCTTTATGCAACTGGTGCAGACGGTTCTTACAAAGGCTTTCACTTTTATGATGCCTCTTTGAATGCCAATATTGACTATTTAGCAGGTATTTGGGATGAACTTTATAGAGGTATCAATACGTGTAACGCTGTTATTGATAGATCATCTAAAGTAACAGGTGTTACAGATGCAGTAAAAAAGCAAAGAGTAGCAGAAATGAAATTCCTTCGTGGACATTATTATTTCATTTTGCTTCAACAATGGGGCGGTGTAGACTTGCGCTTGAGTGAAACCTTAACGCCAACCAAAAAAACGGCGAGAGCTACCGAAGCCGATATGTACAAAGCCATCATTGCCGACCTTGAAGCGTCTTTACCAGACTTGGAAGATAAAAAAGCATCTTCTGATTATGGCCGTGCAACTAAAGCTGCAGCAGAACATTTATTAGCAAGAGTTTATTTAACACGCGGAAGCGCTACAAAATCCACTGCTGATTATACAGCAGCAGCAACATATGCGCAAAACGTGGTGAATCGCAGTTATTTCAATTTATTACCAGATTATGCCAGTGTTTTTGATGAAAATAACCAAATCAACAATGAAGTTATTTTTGCGGTTCAATATACTACTGACCCATTAACCAATGCTAACTCAACACCTGTAGGTTTTGATGGTGGCGGCAATAACTTACATTTATTTTTCGGTATGCAGTATGACGTTCAAGCAGGTATGCAACGTGATATTTTTTACGGTCGTCCGTTCAAGCGTTTACGTCCAACAAAATATTGTATTGAAACAGTGTTTGGTGATCGTGTAAACGACTCCCGTTACAAAAAATCTTTCAGAGATACATGGTTATGTAATAAACCGGGTACTTATACCAATATGTTCGATAATTCAAAAGCATCGCTTACTTTCAAAGCAGGGGATACGACCATATTTATGCCTGGTTTTGAAATGCCTTTAGCAGAAAGAGCTACTAAGAAATATCAAGTATTAGTACCAAGCCGTTATGATGAAGCTTTGTTCCCAACTTTAACGAAATTTTTTGATACAAAACGTATAGACGTTACTCAACCAAGTGGTAGCCGTGATTATTTCGTTTTCCGTTTAGCGGACACTTATTTGTTATTGGCAGAAGCTCAGTTATTATTGGGCAAAAAGACAGAAGCAACAGCTTCCATTAATAAAGTACGTCAGCGTGCAGCATTCCCAGGTAAAGAGGCTGCTATGCTCATTACTGAGGCTCAATGCACTATGGACTTCTTGATGGAAGAGCGCGGTCGTGAATTACTTGGTGAGCAAAGCCGTTGGATGGACTTAAAACGTTGGGGCAAATTAGTGGAACGTGTGACATTATATAACCCACAGGCTGCTGTTAATGTAAAGGCAACACACAACTTGCGTCCAATTCCTCAAAAGCAAATTGACCTTTCAGAGGGTGGTAATAGTGCTTTTTCTCAGAATCCAGGCTATTAAGGTATATTTAGATAAATTAGGATTTAAAGGGTGTTTAAGGATTAATTTTCTTAAACATCCTTTTATCCCATAGTTTTAGATACCCCTCAGTATTTTTATATATAGGGCATCACCACTTCGCATTCCATTAAGAGATTATTGAAATATAATTGCCTTTGTCAATTGGATAAAGGGTGCCCTTTTTTTGCCCAAATACGCTACAACCAAATTACGTGTAACATTACATAATATCCGGACATGTCAAAAACTAAAGATTTAATGACAGAAAATACTTGGATACTTTTAAGCCTGTATCTAACCAATCAAGCAGATGATGACCAAACTCTGGAGGTATTAGAATGGCGTGGAACTTCGCCCGAGAATCAAGCCGTTTTTGAACAAATGCAGAGAGTTTTATATCAAAAAAGAATCAGATCCACTTTTAACAGTGAGGAGGCTTTTAAAAAATTAGATAAAAAAATAGGCAGATTATGATGAGTTTTTTAACATATTACCCTCTTTCATCTATCTCAAAAAGGTTTAGAAAAACTGTAATTGGGGTATTGTTTTTCATTATTTTTTTTACTTCTTGCGATACCAATAAATCCACAATTTCCAATAAAATACAACCACAATTAGGTTATCGTTCAGTTGAGATATTGAAATTAGGTGGTTTACAGTTTAAAGATTTAAATAAAAATAAAAAACTGGATAAATACGAAGATTGGCGTTTACCAGTTGAATCTCGCATACAAGACCTTATTTCTCAAATGACAATTGAGGAAAAAGTAGGTTTTATGCTCATCAGCACCACAAGATTAAAAGGTGATTGGTCGTTCGAACAAAATGCGCCAAAAGAAGAAATTACAAGTGGTTTTAATGAAAAAGACCTCGTGCAAAGCATGAATATGTTTTCTAAAAAACCTCTTCCCTACCCTATGTTGTCTGCGGCTGGTACCACAAAAGGCATCACTCAGAATCATTTACGCCATTTCATTTTAAGAGCTAATACTTCTGCCAAGATCATGGCGGAGTGGGCTAATAATCTCCAAACTCTTTGTGAAAGTGACCGCTTGGGAATTCCTGCTATCGTCGCCTCCAATCCACGCAACCATATTACAGTGGATGCGTCAATTGGTTTGAGTGTAGGCGCTACTGTTTTTTCAAAATGGCCTGGTGAACTGGGTCTATCTGCCATGCATGACCTTAAATTGACTCGTGAATTTGCGGAAATTGCAGGTAAAGAATGGGCATCAGTAGGGCTTAGAAAAGCCTATATGTACATGGCGGATTTGGCTACTGAGCCCCGTTGGCAACGCATTGAAGGCACTTTCGGCGAAGACGGAGATTGGGCTGCGGATATGATGCGAGAAGTGGTTTTAGGATTTCAAGGTAAAACCCTCAACAATCAATCGGTTGCTCTTACAACAAAACATTTTCCAGGCGGAGGGCCTCAAGTAGAAGGGCATGACCCACATTTTGTGTGGGGGCAGGATCAACACTACCCGGGTAAAATGTTCGATTATCACCTCAAACCATTTAAAGCGGCGATTGATGCGGGCACGTCTGCCATCATGCCATACTACGCAAAACCCATTGGGACTCAATATGAAGAAGTCGCTTTTGCCTATAATAAAGCCATTATTAAGGATTTACTGAGGGGTAAATTGGGTTTCAAAGGCATTGTTAACTCTGATACAGGCCCCATCGAAATGATGCCGTGGGGGGTTGAAAAATTAACAATTCTGGAACGCTATCAAAAAGCAATTGACTGTGGTGTGGATATATTTTCGGGTTCAGCTGATCCAGCTTTATTGCTCGAAACGGTAAAAAAGGGGATGGTTTCTGAGGCACGTATCAATGAATCTATTACTCGATTATTGAAAGAAAAATTCGATTTAGGTCTTTTTGAAAACCCTTATGTGAATGTTGATTTGGCTGAAAAAACGGTGGGAAAAGCTGAATATCAACAAAAAGCAGATTTAGCTTTAAGAAAATCAATCGTTTTATTAAAAAATGACTCAAAACTGTTACCCCTTGTTGCCTCTGGCAGCATCACGACTGGGCGTGACAGTAAAAAGACGAAAATTTACTTCGAATCCCAATATAATGATGGTAGGACAAAAACGCCTATTACTGTCATCAAGCCCCCAATAAATAAATGGGCGAATCTTGAATTTGTGGATACCGAGAAAGAAGCTGATGTTGTTTTATTGTGGATAACGCCCAATATGGGGAGCCTTTTTAATACAAAAGAAGGTGAAGCAATAGAACTTCAACTCTCAAAAAATAAAGTAGATATTGCCAAAGTAAATGCTACTACGAGTGCAAAACCGACGATAGTTGCCATCAATTACACAAGCCCGTGGGTGATAGATGAAATTAACAACGCGAATTTAAAAACGGTTATTGCTACTTTCGGAACGACTTCAGATGCTTTACTGGACGTAGTCAGCGGCGCCTTCAACCCTACTGGTAAAATGCCTTTTTCAACACCAGTTTCAAGGCAAGCAGTTTTAGAAAATCAAAGCGATGTACCTGGTTTTATGAAACAGAAAGGATATGCATTATTCAAATTTGGGGACGGCTTGAATTATTGACCCTTCAGTATAAATGAAAAATTAGTAAAAGATATGGATTTTTTAGAGCAAACATGGCGTTGGTTTGGACCCAAAGACCCAATTAGTTTTCAAGATATTCGTCAAGCTGGAGCTAAGGGTATTGTATCCGCCTTGCATCATGTGCCCAATGGTGAGATTTGGACTCAAAAAGAGATTCAAAAAAGGAAAGATTTTATTGAAAAAGGGCAATTGTGCTGGTCTGTTATTGAAAGTATCCCTGTACACGAGGATATCAAAAGGCGGTCTGGTAATTTTAAAAAGTATATCGAGAATTATAAAACCTCTTTGCGGAATGCTGCATCTTGTGGAATCCCTACAGTGTGTTATAATTTTATGCCCGTATTGGATTGGACGCGCACGGATTTAGCGTTTATCGTTGAGGATGGTTCAGAGGCTTTGAGGTTTGATATGGTGGAAATAGCCGCTTTTGATATGTGCATTTTAAAAAGGAAAGCAGCTGCTACTAATTATCATCCAGATGTAGTTGAAAGGGCTGAAATTTGGTTTAAAAATGCAAGTGAAGCGGCTAAAACTCTTTTAATAAAAAATATTATAGCAGGACTTCCGGGTTCAGAGGAATCATATACAGTCGAGACATTTCAAAAACACCTTGATACTTACGACGGGATTACCCCCTCAGTATTGCGCAGTAATTTGATCGATTTTTTAAAAGAAATAGCGCCTGTAGTGGATGAAGTGGGTATAAAATTGGCGATTCACCCCGATGATCCACCGTTTCCAATGTTCGGTTTGCCACGGGTTGTTTCTACTGTGGATGATGCAGAAGCCGTTATCGCGGCTTATGATTCGCCTAATAATGGCTTATGTTTTTGCACAGGTAGCTATGGTGCAAGAGCCGACAATGATTTGGCTAAAATGATGCAACAACTTGGGAGAAGAGTCAATTTTTTACATTTCAGAAGTGTTCAGCTGGAAGCTGATGGTTCATTTTATGAAGCAAACCATCTTGAAGGTTCGGCAGGAATGGCTGCGGTGATGAAGGCTACCATCGAAGAACAAAAACGCCGCATTATGGAAGGCAGAACCGATATAGCTATACCATTACGCCCTGACCATGGTCATCGTATGATGGGTGATTTAACGGCTAAAAAGAAATCAAATCCGGGATATTCACTCTATGGGCGGATGCGTGGACTGTCAGAATTGAGAGGATTAGAAGCAGGGTTAAGGTTGTAATTTTTATTCATACATTCTGTTATTATACGAAAGCCCTTGTGTTGAGCAAGGGCTTTTTTAATAAACAGAACTCTTATCTACTATCTAAATCATAACAGCTTGTTGGCGAAGTGTCGCTCTGAGATATTTTAATGAGCGACCCATGTGTGTTTCAATCGTTTTAATACTCAAATTCAAACTGGAAGCTATCTCTGCGTAGGTCATTTCAGCATCACGACTCATCCTGAATATCCGTTTACACTGAGGGGGTAAGGCATCTATTGCTGACTCAATGATATATTGTACCTCATCACCGATTACTTTATCAGAGGGAGAAACGTAGTCAGATGTGAAATCATCGTTCAATTCGGAAGTAAGAGTACGGTGGCGCGTCGCTTGACGTATGTAATCAATAGATAAATTATACGTAGCTTTCATCAAATACGCTTGCACAGAGACTTTAATCTGCAATACTTCTCTATTTTTCCAAATTTTCAGAAATACATCACTGACAATTTCCTCTGCCATTTGGCGAGATTGAGTTATTGACAAAGCTCTATTGCACAGCGTACCGTAATATTTGTGAAAAAGGGTTTGAAATGCATAATAATCGTTTCTGTTTGAAATATGATCCATCAAGAGATTATCATCATTCATATTGATTCTTGTTGCGTTTGTCATTATCCTATTCGGCTTAAAGTGAAATATTTTTGCGCAAACGATTGCACAATGCTTTTATTTAAATTGCTTCCATTAGAAGCTATATTAATGGCTTATTAGACAATTTTCCTCAAAATTAAGGCGAAGTTGGTAAAGACTGAGTTTGTTAATTTTAATCACTTAGAATATTGTTTAGTTACCGTAATTCTTTAATCGAAAATAATTCTTGACTAATCTATTATTTCATATCAATAATTAGATTCTATAAATAAAAATTGGTTTTTCATACAATCAACATTGTGTCAATGTTTTTCTAATATCGAATTTCAAAATTTTATTTCAAAAAGAAATATAGTTTCAGTACAAACATAAAATTCAATGTTCTATAAACCAAATAAATACTGTAATAATTTTTTAAGAATACTTTCGGGAACGTTCCCGAAAGCAAAATTTTTTCATTTTAGAATAGTTTCATTCTCAAAGAGCAAAAAGTATTATCAATTATTGGCTTTTATAAAATGTGGATGGCAATTTTTAAAATATCAATATTGATTTTACTTTTCAAATTGAATGCATTTTTTAGAAAATGGCAAATCGATTTATTGTGTAAACGTTTGCGCATAAACTGAAAAAAAATGTTCCCATTAAATAGGAAACTTGACCAAAGTTATCTCCCAAAAAGTGAAGACTGCCGAATAACTAAATCTGCATTCAGTGTTATATTTTTAGTGAGAGTGGATGTATCTTCTGACTCTATTTGCTCTAAAAATAATTTTGCTACCGTTTGACCCATATCCACGGGATGCTGGTCAACTGTTGTTAATGCTGGCTCTATGTAAGCCGTGAATGGTTCATTAGCGAAACCAACCAAAGCCACGTCATGAGGGATTTTTAAGCCTTTTTCTTTCAAAAATTGCATCGCACCCAAAGCAGAAAAATCACTTTGACAAAAAATAGCATCGGGTGGCTGTGGTAGAGCCCACATTGTCGTAGCTCCTTCCCTACCACCATCAATTCCTAAACTGCTTGTATGAACATATTCGCTATAAAAAGGAACTTTATAATCTGCAAGGGCATCTTTATACCCTCTAAAACGCTCTTTATAAATATTTATGTGCTGATGTTCACCAACAAACGTAGCGATCCGTCGGCAACCCTGCTCAATAAGATGCTCCGTAGCTTTGTATGCACCTCGGTAATCATCCACCGTAACGGTAGATACACCTGCTTTATGGGTGACTCTATCAAATAAAACGAGCGGAACGCCCCGTTCTCTTAAATCTTCAAAATGCTTGTAATCAGAAGTCTCTTTAGCTATTGATAAAACAATGCCATCCACCTGTGCCCGCAAAAGTGCATTTATATCTTCAATTTCAGATTTATTACTATCGTTTGATTGGCAAATCATCAAATTATAACCCGTTTTATTTGTTATATCTTCGATGCCGCGCACAATTGAAGAGAAAAAACTACGGTCAGCGGTGGGAACTATCACACCAATCGTGTAAGTCCGTCCACTTCTCAATGCCGATGCAACGCCATTTAATCTATAACCTGCCCTTTTTGCCGCCTCTTTTACAAGGCGTTTAGTCTCATCACTGATTCTTGGATTATCATTTAACGCTCTTGAGATAGTTGATGCCGTTACATTTAACTCTTTAGCAAGATCATTAATTGTTGCTTTTTTAGACATTGGGCAATCGTTTGCACAAATGTAAGCACTAATTTTTATTCACCAAATAAATATGCTATATTTTTTAAAATAAAATGATTAAACGGGGATTTCGTGGTTAGACGTAGAACATTATTTGCATTTTAGGATTGAAATAGCCATTGAAATAGCTTGTAAACCATCACCTTTTCAATTTGTACACCTCTGCCCCAGCCAGTAGAAAACAACCTAAACCGAAATCTTCAAAATTAGGCACTGTATCAAAAGTAACGGGTTGACTATCTTTTGGCTCTTTGCCTGTGCCTTGCACATAACCCAACATACCGTTGGTGTGGACAGCCTCTGCCATGCCTAACCACGCTTTTGAAACGATGGGTGAAAAGGTTTTTTTATCTAAAATACCCTTATTGACACCCCAAGCAATACCGTAGGTAAATAAAGCAGTCCCAGTCAATTCCTTACCGCCAAATTCATTGGGGTCATGTAGGCTGACGTTCCAAAAACCGTCGGTTCGCTGCACTTTTATAAGCGATTTTACCATTTTTTGGTACATATCCAGATACTCCTCTCGGTGAGGGGCATCCGCAGGCATAATATCCAAAACCCTCACCAAAGCAGCCAAAACCCATCCATTACCGCGCGACCAATAGCAGTCTTCACCATTTGGAGAGGTGAAAGGGGCAACAAAATCTTTATCTCGCCACCATAGGTTGTCTTGAGGATTGAAAAGTCCTTTTCCCCCATGATGATTTTTAGCAAAATCATATAGTTGATACATCTTTTCATAGTAGCGATTATCTTTATTTAAAACAGCCAATCGGGCATAAACAGGCATTGCCATTTGGAGTGCATCTACCCACCACCAATCGTCAATTTTATCCGAATTAAGCATATTATCAATATTGGTTTTAATGGCTTCAATGCGTTCTGGCTTAGGATCCATTAAATAAAGCTCAAGATAAGCCTGTGCGCAGGCTTGGTCATCGGCATTTCGGGTTTTTACGCCATTGCGGAGGTTCCATTTATGTTTTTCACCCCACTCCACTGCATAATCCAAATAAGCTTTTTCAGGCTTAATTGGATACATAGCCAATAAGCCTTCGTAATAAACGGCTCTCGTCCAAATATTCGATGGGCGCGTTTTATCTGCCGCCCAAATGGGCTTAGCGACATCGGGCCATTTTTTCATAAAATAAGCATTGGCCAATGTCATTTTAGACAAAATAGCTTTTTTATTGGGCAATTTTTGCGCTTTTACTTCAAAACAAAGGACTATTAAAAATAGGAAAGACAACTTTAAAATTAATTTCATTTTGCTTAATTTTCACTTTAAAATCTTAATTATACTGAGGGGGTGTTAGTTTTCAATCTATTAATTCAGAGTGTAATGTTATTTTTTAAAACCCAAATAACCGCTATCTATTTTGATAAAATGCATATACTTTTTGATTAAACTCCATCTTGAAAATTTTTGAAATACCCTTCAATTTTAGCAGATTGATTTATTTTACTTACTGAATACAACCAAGCTATTTTGAAAACTTACTATATTGTTCGACAATGTATGATTTTACTAATAATTTCTATTAAAAACAACAAGAATGATGTCAATGAGAAGCCTTAGTATGCTTTGCCTATGCTTTATTTTTATTCAAATAGGCTATTCACAAAACCCAATTATTAAGCGTGTTGACCCTACCAATTGGTGGGTGGGCATGAAAAATCCAAACCTACAATTGCTCATTTATGGTAAAGATATTAAAGGCTCAAAGGTCGCTATCAATTACGCGGGCGTGAGCATCGAGCAAGTGTATGAAGTGGAAAATCCCAATTACCTATTCGTTGACGTGAAAATTAGACCCGAAACCAAAGCGGGTACTTTCATGATAGAATTGTCAAAAACAGTCCAAGTTAAAGGTAAAAAAGACGCCATCACGAATCAAACTGTCACCACAAAACAGCCTTATGAATTGAAAATGCGCGACCAAAAGCCGCAGGAAATCAATTCAAAAGACTTGATTTACCTCATCATGCCCGACCGTTTTTCAAACGCTGATCCATCCAACGATAAATTTTCGGATATGGCAGACACTGCATCGGATAGAAATAATCCGTTTTTAAGGCATGGTGGCGATTTGCAAGGCGTGACTAATCATTTGGATTATTTAAACGAATTGGGTGTGACGACTATTTGGCTCAATCCTGTTATTGAAAATAATCAACCTCAAACGAATGAAGGTGGTAATTTGCGCTCGGCTTATCACGGCTATGGTTTTACAGACCATTATAATGTTGACCGCCGCTTGGGAGGCAATGTGGCGTATAAAAAATTGGTTGACGCCGCTCACGCAAAAGGAATGAAAGTGATTCAAGATGCAGTTTACAACCACGTAGGCATCAATCACTGGATTTTAAAAGATATGCCCATGAAAAATTGGCTCACTCAATGGGACGTTTATACCAATACATCGTACCGAGATGAGCCCGTAGTGGGTCAAGAGAACGGCAGTAAGAGTGATTTTAATGTTCAGCAAAAGGGCTGGTTCGTACCCTTTTTACCTGATTTGAACCATGAAAACCTGTTTGTTACCAATTATTTGATTCAACATGCCCTTTGGACGGTTGAATATTTCGGCGTGGACGGCTGGCGCATTGATACCTATCAGTACAATGATTTGGATTTTATGAATCGCTGCAATAAAGCCCTTTTGGATGAATATCCCAAAATGTTTATAACAGGTGAAAACTCCGTGCACAGCGTGGTCAGTCAAGCTTATTTTACGAGGAATAAACTCTATATTCCTTATAAAAGCAATCTTCCTTCGCCAAATGATTTTGTACTTTTTCATGAAATGGCGCCTGCATTTACTGAAAAATTTGATTGGGGAAAAGGTTTCAATCGACTTTATAGCACTTTAGCGGCGGATGTGATATATGAAAATCCGTCTTTAAACATGACTTTTTTGGATAATCATGATGAAAATCGCTTTTATTCAATGGTGGGCGAAGACATTCAAAAATACAAATTGGGCGTTGGCTTCTTGCTCACTACCCGAGGCACGCCACAATTATATTATGGTACTGAAATTCTGACTAAAAACTTTAAAAATCCATCCGATGCTGAAGTCCGTAAGGATTTTCTCGGCGGCTGGAAAGAAGACGCTCAAAACAAGTTTATAGCATCTGATAGAACACCACAAGAGAACGAAGCCTTTGATTTTACTAAAAAATTGGCTAATTATCGTAAAAATTCCGCCGCACTGCAAATGGGTAAATTGACGCAATATTTGCCTCAAAATGGCATATATGTTTATTTTAGGCATACCGAGCAGCAATCTGTCATGGTCATTATGAGTCAAAATGCTGAAAATCAAACGCTGGATATGAAGCGTTTTGCCGAAAATTTGACGGGTTTTAATAAAGGAAAAAATGTTTTAACGGATAATATTGTTTCAGATTTGAGTAAAATATCCGTACCTTCCATGTCTATTCAAGTGATTGAATTGATGAAATAAGATATGTTTTTGATATTAACCCGTGCCATCGCTCCAAAGCGGTGGCACGGATTCCCCCCTCAGTATAAGAACATAAAATAAGCTATTTATCATAAAAACCACCCTTTTTGCAAATGAAAAGACGTAATTTTATAAAAAAACTGACTGGCTCTACGGCCGCCGTTACCCTCGGTTCATCCGTTTTAAATGCCCAAACTAGAGTTTTAGAATCCACTCTAAAAGTTTCAGCCAATGATAAAATGCGGCTTGCACTGATTGGGGCAGGCATTATTGGTCATTATGATATAGATACGGCTCTAAAAGTAGAAGGTACGGAATTGGTAGCTGTATGCGACCTTTATGATGGGCGTCTGGATTATGCCAAAGAAAAATGGGGAAATAATATCTTCACCACCCGCGATTATCGTGAAATTTTAAATAGAAAAGATATTGATGTGGTGCTGATTTGTACGCCTGACCATTGGCACGATGTCATGGGCGTAGCAGCTTTGAATGCAGGGAAACACGTTTATTGTGAAAAACCGATGGTGCAGAAAATCGAGTATGGTCATGCACTGATTGAAGCTGAAAAAAAGAGCGGAAAAGTGTTTCAAGTCGGTAGCCAATGGGCAAGTAATCTTTTGGTAGTGGAAGCGAAGAAGCAATTATCATCGGGTGTTATTGGGGAGTTGACCCATGTGGAAGCCGTTAATGACCGTTCAGATGCCCGAGGTGCTTGGCAGTACGCTATCCCAACCGATGCATCACCACAAAATGTGGATTTTGACCGATTCCTTGGGCGCGCACCTAAAGTGCCATTTGATGCTACCCGTTTTTTCCGTTGGCGCAATTATACTGATTATGGTACGGGCGTAGCGGGCGACCTTTTTGTGCACAATGTAACCACACTCCATTCCATAACGGGAGCCTTGGGGCCCAATCGCATTTTTGCGTTGGGTGACTTGAATTATTGGAAAGATGGGCGTGATGCTTACGACATTGTTACGGGCATCATGGATTATCCTCAAACTGCGGTGCATCCGTCATTTCAGTTTTTTACCCGTGTCAATTTATCAGATGGCGGCGGCGGAAAATCTTACACAAGACTTGTTGGTACTGAAGGGGTCATCGAAATCGGTGGAAATGAACTTAAAGTACGCCATTTCAAACGCCCTTTGACAACCGGATATGGAGGATACGACAGCTACACAAGTTTTTCAGCAAAACAAAAAGAAGAATATAAAAAATGGCATGCGGCCAAATTCGGCGATGCTACTACTAAAAATACGTGGGGAGAAGACATCATTTATAAAACGCCTACCGGATATGATGCCCGATTAGACCATTTTATCAACTTTTTTGAATCCATTCGCGCTAAAAAATCTTGTATTGAAGATGCGTCTTTTGGCTTGCGTGCTGCTGCACCTTCATTGGCATGTAATATGAGTGCGCAACAGAAAAAAATGATAAAATGGGATGCGGAGAAGATGAAAATTGTGAAATAAGGAATACTTGAGGTAAGAATGGGGAAATTTTAAAATTTCCCCATTCTTATTAAAATCACAATTTAACCCCTTTGACCATCAAAACCGACTTAATAGATTGCTCTTTTAAATGCAAAAACTGCTTTCGTTCCTCATCCCGCATGAAACGGTGAAAATCATCTTCGGAATCAAACTCAACCAGATGGATTTCATACGGTGTTTCAATATTTTTTTCAATTATCACCTTTTCTGTTGGTCGCACGCGCAGCAAAAGTTGACCATTATATTTTGAAATTAAAGGAATGGCGACATCTTCAAATTGATGAAAAACAGCTTCTTGACCTTCTTTGATATAAATAAGCTGGGTGATTAATATACTCATTTTTTAGCTTTTTTAAAGGCTTTTGCTGCTTGAATGGCTTCATTTTCTGCCAACCTGGCTTTCACAATCTTTTCAATTAAAGCTTTAGGCAATGGTTTATCAACTGTAAAATGGATGGCTGATTTGGTAGTTGTATACGATTGTAGTTCATCTTTCATTTTACCTACAAGCGAGCCGTTGCCTACAAAAAAGCTGCAATGGTTTTTATATGCAGCAAAGTATACCAGCATCCCGTGATATTTGAAAGCAGGTATTTGGTAGCTAATAACCTCTTCTGCTTGCGGAACAATCTCTTTAATCGTGTGGCGCAAATCTTCAAGTGTTATTTGCACATTTTCAGGAAATTGGGCGAGATATTCGTTGATATTTTTGGCAACGGGTGTATCCGAATTTTTCATTATTTTCTATCTTTTACATAGAGCGTTGACAGATTTTGCCCTTGGCAGAGATTTATACTGAGGGGGGGCTTATGCTTTTTTTGAACGCATAGCTTTCACTCGTTTTACACTTTCATCCTTTAAAAATCGTTGGTATTCTTCGGATTCACGCGGGAAAATGGCAATTTTTCCTTCTTCATTGCTGTGTACCCCCCAACCATAACGTTTCGTTAATGGCGAACAACGCATACAAGCTTGCCCTTTTGAAAAGAATTGGTTGCGTTCATTTTCCAAATTGCTTTCAAGGCTATTTTTTACCGCAAAAGTTTTAAAAATAACATCATCTGATGTGTATTGATACGGGTGTGCCTCAATCATTTCAAAATGAAGATTCGCTATCGATTTGGCTTCGCCTTTTTGAGCGGGCACTTCTGCTGATTTTACAGGGCAATCTTCTGCTACTTCTATAAATGTGTTAATATAATTTGTGGTATGCATTGTATTTCTATTGAAATTATTTTAAATCATTTTTTCAAGCGTCTGGATATTCCGCACGGTAGTTGAGCTTTTATATTTAGCTTTAGCCAGTATTTTAGAAAAAGGCGTATCTGTGCTTTCGCCTTTTTTCACTTGCCAATACAGCACTTCATGACCCGATTTTATACTATTCGCTTCTTCGCTCAGCGTGTGCGAAAGTGCGTTTAATTCTTCAAAAATAACATTATTTTCAATAAAAATCACATAAGCATGGTGGGTTTCCAATCGGGCAAATGGGTATTGAACAATGATATTTTCTAAGGAATTATGTGGATATAAAAGCACAAAAGCCTCATAATTAAAGGTTTCTGAAAGTCCTTTTTCAAGTAGTGGCTTTATTTCTGCAAGCGTTTTATCCGATTGAAATACGACATTGCCCGTCTGTAAATAGGTTTTCACATCTGTAAATCCCCTTTTTTCAAATGCCGATTGTAAGTCAGTCATTTTAATACGAATATTGCCTACATTGATGCCCCTTAGAAAGGCAATGTATTTTGTCATGATTTATTTTTTCGGTTTGTAACATAAAACAACTATCCCACATTTAAAAGATTTGGCGCGCACAAGTTTAAAATTACGACTTGTTTCCAAACTTTTAAAAATAGTCATACCATTGCCTATTGCAGTGGGGTTGATGAAAAGATGGTATTCATCAATCAGATTATGCTTGATTAAAGCAGAAACAAAATTACCACCGCCATATGCAATAATATCTCCACCCGCTTGTTTTTTCAAAGCTTTTATCTCTTTAACCAAATCGCCTTTTGCCAATTGCGTATTGGACCATTCATGGGTTTCAAGTGATTTAGTGAAAACAATTTTAGGCGTTTCATTTAATTTACGCGCAGAATCATCTGCCTGCTCAGGGTCGTTAACAGCGGCAGCCCAATGAGGTATAAAACCCTGTGCCAGTACACGCCCAAGTACAATCGTGTCAACGGGTGCCGTTATGCTCTTGACATAATCCATTAGTTTCTCATCCCAATTCCAGACCATCCAATCCATTTCACCATTGGCTCCAGCGATGAATCCATCTACTGACATTTGCACTTGTAATTTTAACTTTCTCATTGTTTATTATCTTTTTTAACTAAAAAAACGGGTTTATACTGAGGGGTCAAGAGGTTATCATTCATATTTACGTGTTTTAAATAGCTTTATTCTAATACTTTACTCAAAGTTAATTAAGGAGGAAAGCCTTTTAGGAGCCACTTCGCAGTAAGCCGTTTTCAAGGCATCAATGCACATTTCTTCGGTTATGGTTTTTAGATTGAGATGCGTCCACCC
>JANPHO010000690.1:0-9492 GCA_031424515.1 Saprospiraceae bacterium | reverse complement strand
GTAGATAGTCAATCAGTTGACAGTACTCAGTTTCACCTTACTTCTTGACCCCTCAAAACTCAAAACTCAAAACTCAAAACTCAAAACTCAAAACTCAAAACTCAAAACTCAAAACTTACAGGAGCAAATGTATCACTAATTTTTATTCCTTTCATATTTTGCATACATCATCAAACCATAAATGATATGTAAAAACCCAAAACCAATCACCCAAAACTCCAAGCCATATCGAAGGAGAAACATCGCCAATATGCCTAAAGCAATCTCCACAATGCCCAAATACATAACATCGTGCAAAGTATATTTGCTACCATTCACCAATGCTAAACCATAAAAAACAAGCGTGGCAGGTGCCACAAATGCCAAATACCCGTGCCACATCATCGCCAAACAGAACATACCACCAGCCACCAAAGGAATACTAAGATTAAATAAAAGGCGCAATGCCGTTTTATCCCAAATAGTCTGCCCTTTGCGTTTTGCTTGACGCGTTGTAAAGTAGATGCCTAAAAGCACCGCCGATAAAATAGTGACGAAACCATCCAAAAGGAAAAAAGACATATACCCGAAGCCCCATTTAGTAGAATCCAGCGCCCGAGCGTAATAAACATATCTATGATCATATTGAAAAGGAACAATATCCAGATAAAGATATGCTGCCGTTGCGCCAATGAGGGCACAAACACCCGCAGCCACGCCCGATAGTCCGCTCAAACCGATAAATCGGGAAGAACGTTCCATAAGTGTGCGTATTTCGCGGAGGTCTTTTAATTGCTCTTGAGGTGATGACATGGTGCCGTGATGTTTTTAAAAATTGTCAACTTTCATTTTTCTTTTAAGAAGGAATACATGCATAAAAGAACTTTGAAAAACAAAGTTAATGTTTTAAATTGAATTCCCAAATATTTTATAGGCTTAATTTCAAAAAACAGTTCTAATCTATAGATGAGATAATCATCTGACATATAAAAAAGACCCAAAAGGACTATTTTCCTTAAAATTTTAAAAAAATACTGAGAGGGGCATTTTTATCCATAAAAAAAGTGAAAAGTCTTTAAATTTGCGATTCTTTTTAAAAAAGAAGAAAGACATAAGAGGAAAGATTAAAGAAGGTTTTATTAATTCACTTTTCTACTTTTTATTTAAAACAACGATTTTTTCATTTTCAACATAGAATTTAGCAGAAAATGCAACATTTTACCTCTGTTCATGACGTGGACGACCCGTTAGGCTTACTGGCTGACGCGAGGGCTTGCAAAGCTCATCCAACACAATTTTCAGAAATTGGGAAAGGAAAAACGCTCGGTATGATTTTTTTCAACCCATCTCTTCGTACCCGCATGAGTACTGAAAAGGCTGCCATTAATCTCGGCATGACCATTATTTCGATGAATGCGGAGACGGGTTGGAAGCTCGAATTTGAGGAAGGCGTGGTGATGAATGACGATAAAGCGGAACATATTCAAGAAGCGGCGGCGGTAATGAGCCAATATTGCGATATCTTGGCGGTACGTTCATTTCCGACTTTGGTTGATCGTGAAAAGGATTATCAAGATTACGTTATTTCTAAGTTTAAAAAATATGCTCAGGTGCCCGTTATCAGCCTTGAAGGTTCGATGGTGCACCCTCTTCAATCGTTGACGGATTGGTTGACCATTGAAAGTTTTAAGACAAAACCGAAACCCAAAGTTGTTTTGACATGGGCACCACATCCGAAGGCACTGCCGCAGGCTGTTCCGAATTCATTTGTGGAGTGGATGAAAATCACGGATTATGATTTTGTAATTACACATCCAGAAGGTTATGAATTGGCGGAGTCATTTACTGAGGGGTGTCGCATCGAATATGACCAAAATAAAGCCTTAGAAGGAGCTGATTTTGTGTATACCAAAAACTGGTCAAGCTATCAGGATTATGGTAAAATACTCAGCATGGATGGCTCTTGGACAATCACAAAAGAGAAAATGGCTTTAACCAATAATGGTAAATTTATGCACTGTTTGCCCGTGCGCCGCAACCAAATCGTGATGGATGAAGTGTTGGATTCACCAACTTCAATCGTCATCGAGCAAGCGAATAATAGGACTTTCGCGGCAATGGCTGTTTTGAAAAATTTATTGAAATAGGATTTAGTAGTCAGTTAATTAGTTGTCAGTGGTCAGATTTAACAACTGCTCAAAAATTCCATTTCTACTGAAATGGAATTTTTTTTAAGTCTAAATATCTATCCCGAGTGCTCGGGACTATAGTCTTTAAAAATATGAAACAAGAATTAGTAGTGATAAAAATTGGGGGCAACGTAGTGGATAACCCCTCAGTATTGAGCCAAGTTTTAAAGGATTTTGCAGCAGTTAAAACTAAAAAAATATTGGTGCACGGTGGTGGTAAAATCGCCGACGTTTTATTAAAAAAATTGCACATTGAACCTAAAAAAATCGAAGGGCGTCGCATTACCGATGAAGACACTTTGGATGTGGTGACGATGGTGTATGCGGGTTTGATTAATAAAAAAATAGTGGCTCAATTGCAAGCTAATGACTGTAATGCATTGGGCTTGACCGGTGCTGATTTAAACAGTATTTTAGCCCATAAACGTTCGAAAGGAAGTATTGATTATGGCTTTGCAGGGGATATTGATGCCGTAAATACTGAGGGGTTATCCGGCTTGCTCGAAACGGCGCAAACTATTGTATTTGCGCCCATTACACATGATAAAAAAGGACAATTATTGAATACCAATGCCGATACGATTGCATCAACATTGGCAGTGGGGTTGAGTGAAAAATATGACGTTACCCTTAAATATTGCTTTGAAAAACAAGGCGTTTTATCAGACGTGAATGATGATAATTCTGTTATTCCGAACATCAGTTATGACGCATTTCAGAAAGGAAAAGCCGATGGAACATTCTTTGAAGGCATGATTCCGAAGCTTGATAATGCTTTTAATGCTATGAAAAGCGGTGTAAAATCAGTTGTTATCTGTGGTACTGAGGGGGTGGTGAAAGAAATTGGAACAAGACTTATTTTATAGTTATTGGTTATTAATTATTGGTTCGCACATCACCACAACCAATAATTAATAACCAATAACCAATAACCATATTATGGAAGCAATATCACTTTTAAAAAAACTCATTGCCACGAAGTCTTTTTCAAGAGAAGAAGATAAAACAGCGGATATAATTGAGGCATTTTTTAAAGAAAAAAATATATCTACTGAGCGCAAAGGCAATAATATTTGGGCTAAAAATGCTTTCTATACTGAGGGGTTACCCGTTGTATTGCTCAATTCTCACCATGATACAGTCAAGCCTGTAACTGGTTGGACTCGTGACCCATTCTCACCCGATATTGAAAACGGCATTTTATATGGACTCGGCTCTAATGATGCAGGGGGACCTTTAGTAGCATTAATTGCTACGTTTTGCCATTTTTATGATAAAAAACTGCCTTTTAATATCATTTTAGCGGCTACTGCGGAGGAGGAGATTTCGGGAGCTAATGGCATTGCATCTATTTTACCAGAGTTGCCACCAATTGCAGTGGGTATTGTGGGTGAACCGACAATGATGCAAATGGCAGTGGCTGAAAAAGGCTTGATGGTGGTTGATGGCATCGCTCATGGCAAAGCGGGTCATGCAGCACGTAACGAAGGGGTGAATGCTATTTATATTGCATTAGAGGATATTGAGACGATTAAAAATTTCAAATTTGATAAAACGTCTGATTTTTTAGGCGATATAAAAATGACAGTGACGCAAATTCAAGCAGGCACTCAGCACAATGTCGTGCCCGATACCTGCAAATTCGTTATTGATATCCGTTCCAATGAATGTTACTCCAATGCTGAAATTTTTGAAATCATTCAAAAAGAAGTGAAATCAGAGCTAAAACCTCGCTCATTTCGCTTGAATTCTTCTCGAATTGCGTTGACGCACCCCCTTGTACTGAGGGGTATGGGATTGGGACTTTCCTACTATGGTTCACCGACTTTAAGCGATCAAGCATTGATGCCTTTTGAAACATTAAAAATAGGCCCCGGTGATTCTGCACGCTCACATACGGCGAATGAATATATTGGTGTAAAAGAAATAGAGGAAGGAATAGAAATTTATAAAAAACTATTGGAGAGCTTGTATATTTAAAACGATATTGAGCTAAATTAGGAAGTTCTAAAAAAAGAAAACCCTCGTAGCTAGTACAAGGGCTTCTAACCCAAACAAATAAACACAAAAACTATCTTTAATCGAAATTGATTGTCATGTAAAACTAAGTCACTTAAATAACTTGAATAAGAGACAAAGGTAATTGATTAAAATAAAATACGAAAGTATTTAACGAAATTTGACCAAAATTGTTGCAACAATATTTTATAAATGCAAAATTTATTAATTGGTAAAAGCTTACGTAATTTTTCAAAGACATAAAGCTAAAGCCTTCATCAAAACGATGTGTCACCACCGATTTTTATTTCGACCAAATACTTAAATACGCGACCAAATACTGTTTTATTTGCCTAATGGAACTTACTTACGCATCAAATTGTTAATCGAATGAGTTTGTTTTTAAAAAAATTTATTCAAATTTGCTAAATCATCCGTTTGATGAGATATGAAAAGTGAAATAAATTACCCCTTTTTATCTATTTTTTGGACGAAACTTATAATACATTTTTTCAAACTTACACATTGATAAACTAATGTTCATAGATATTCTTTGCTTAGCAGCTTCAGCTTATGGTTTTTTTCTCGGTTTTAAAGAAGGTATTGTTAATACCGTTTTTAGAACTTTATCTATTTTTATAGCTATGATGGCTGCTTTTAAATTTTCTCCTTACATGACAGAAATGCTGGAGAAAGGTTTTGATGTCAACAATCCTTTAATGTTTATAGTGGGTTTTGTGGTGACGTTTTTTCTCGTTTTATGGCTGTTGAGATTGGCTGGTAACTTAGTGACTCAAGGAATGGAAGTGGCACATGTGAATCTGCCAAATCAAGTAATTGGTGGAACCGTTTTAGCATTTATATTCGTGATATTTTATAGTATTATAGTTTGGTTTGTAGATAGTGCCGGAATGATAGAAGGCAATACAAAAGGTTCTTCTTACACTTTTCGGTACTTAGAGCCTCTACCACAGAAAACATTTTCGTTTTTAGGTACCATGAAACCATCATTTCAGAAGTTTTTTCAAAAAACAAATCAGGTAATGGACGGGGTTGAAAAAAGTAGAGTAAAACATACTGAAACAAAAACAGACATTTACGATATTCAAGACAATACCAATCCTAATAATCAAAGAGCAATTCCTAATCAGCAGCCACAAAGACCTTCATCGAACAATCCTTACGATAATTCGTACCAACCTGAGCAGTAAGTAGTTGGGCTAAAATAATCGCTGCTATCTTTTTAAGTCGGCTCTATAAAATGTAAAAATACTCCGCTTTGCTCCGCATTTTTCACATTTTACAGCCCGACGATAACAACGTTTATTTCTTTACGCCTACTCAAGTGATATTGATTTTCTATTAAAACTTGGAAAATGTAATAGGATAACACGTATTATTTCAATTTATTTTTTAATTTAAAATGTACTTTTGTGCCTTTGATATTCCCTGCATGAAGGCATAGAATAATCCCTTTTTAAGAATTTTTAAGTCGTTTTATAAAAGTTTTATGACACATAATAAACGTTATTTAGTTACATCGGCTTTGCCTTATGCCAATGGCCCCTTGCACATCGGTCACTTAGCTGGGGCGTATTTGTCGGCTGATGTATTTGTGCGCTATTTGCGCCTAAAAGGAGAGGATGTTGTATGGGTTTGTGGCTCAGATGAGCACGGCGCAGCTATTACTATTCGCGCTATGAAAGAGGGCTTGACGCCTCGTGAAATTATTGACAAATACGATGCGATGTTCCGCAAGGCATTTGAAGGCATGGGCATCGCTTTTGATATTTTTCACCGCACAAGTGAGCCGATTCACTACGAGACGTCGCAAGACTTTTTCAAACAGTTATATAAAAATGGTGAGTTTGAAGTCATCGAAAATGAACAATATTTTGATGAAGAAAAACAGCAATTTTTAGCTGACCGCTATATCATCGGCACTTGCCCTGTGTGTGCTAACCCCGATGCTTATGGCGATCAATGCGAAAAATGTGGTTCAACGCTTAGTCCCAATGACTTAAAAGCGCCGATTCGTTCTACGCTTTCAGGTTCTTTTCCCGTTAAAAAATCAACAAAACATTGGTTTTTGAAACTCAATGAATATGAGCGGTGGTTAAAACGCTGGATTACTGAGGGGGTGCTTGAAAATGAAGACGGCACAACTACCCTCACTCACAACCCTGCTGAATGGAAAAATCACGTCATGGGTCAATGTCGTTCATGGCTCGAAGGTGGCTTACACCCTCGTGCAATGACGCGTGATTTGGATTGGGGGATTCCCGTGCCACCTGAAATAGATGAAACTGGGACTAAAAAACTCTACGTGTGGTTGGATGCACCCATTGGCTATATTTCAGCCACAAAACAATGGGCAATCAATCAAGGGCAACCAGATTTGTGGAAAAAATATTGGCAGGATTCGGATTCTAATTTGATTCATTTTATCGGTAAAGACAATATCGTTTTTCACTGTTTAATATTTCCTGCACTTTTAAAAGAGCATGGCGGTTATATTTTACCTAAAAATGTGCCTGCTAATCAGTTCATGAATTTGGAAGGTCGTAAAATTTCGACTTCTAAAAACTGGGCGGTTTGGGTGCATGAATATTTAGAAGATTTTGAAGGCAAACAAGATGAGTTGCGCTATAATATGATTAAAAATATGCCAGAGCAACAAGACTCAGAGTTCACTTGGAAGCGTTTTCAAGAGTCCAATAATAATGAGTTGGTGGGTAATTTGGCTAATTTTATCAATCGTGTTTTAGTTTTAACGAATAAATATTTTGAAGGTAAAGTACCTCATTTGGCGGTTGAAACGGTGGCATCAAGCGACAATCAAGCAGAGCAAGTGGCTCCCTCAGTAGAATTGATAAAATTGCTTGGCGGATTAGAAAGATTGGGTTTGTTTATTGAGGCTTATGATTTTAGAAGCGCTTTACAAGTGTTGATGGATATTTCAACGCAAGGCAATCAATTATTGCAATTCAACGAGCCGTGGAAAACGTTTAAAACGAATCCCGAAGCCGCAGGAACTGTCTTAAATTTAGGTATTCAGATTGTGAAAGCCTTGACAGTTACGAGTCAGCCGTTTTTGCCATTTATGTCAGCTAAGTTGTGTAAAATGCTGAATATCAATGAATTAAAAAATGGTGACTGGAGTAAAATGATTGAAATTTTACAAAAAGGAGAATTAATTATTGCTGAAGGTCATCAAATGACAGAGACACAACATCTTTTCACGCGCATTACGGATGAAGTCATCGAAGCGCAAATTAAAAAATTAGAAGATACGGATATGGTTAATAATCAAGTAGCCGAGGAAGCAGCAGAACCTACTACCCCTCAGTATTTGCCCTTAAAATCAGAAATTGTTTATGATGATTTTGATAAAATAGATATTCGCTCGGGCGTTATTTTGGAAGCAGAAAAAGTGCCCAAAGCGGATAAATTATTAAAATTAAGCATTGATTTGGGTTTTGAAACGCGCACGATTGTATCAGGCATTGCCGAGCATTTTAAGCCAGAAGAAATTATCGGCAAACACGTTTTGGTCGTGGCTAATTTAGCACCTCGCAAACTGAGGGGTATTGAATCCAACGGAATGATTTTGACAGCTGAAAATTCAGAGGGCAAATTAGGCTTCGTGAGCCCGCCAGAAGGTTGGATGAATGGGTCAAATGTGAAATAAAAGTCATTTTATCGAAAAATTAAAGGGCATTAAGGAGCTAATATTACTCCGTAATGCCCTTTATTTTGATTGAAAAAAATAATAGACAAAGAGAGTTATATTATTATTTAATAAAACATTAGATTTGTAAGTTTTTGATTCTAAGGGGTTTATGATAATCCTTAGAATAGCTATCTTACAATTTAAAACAAGTTTCCCTTTTTAGCGTTTTTACTAATAAAACATAATGCGCGGTTCAGTTCAAATAGCCAAACTTTTCGGTATTCCTGTTTTTGTCCATTGGACATTCTCACTTTTGTTTTTATTTATTATCTACATGGGAATTAGTAAAGACGCCGGCTGGGAAAAAATTGCTTTGCTCGGATTTCTAACGATATGTTTGTTCACATGTGTCGTGTTGCACGAATTTGGTCATGCTCTCTCTGCTCGATATTATGGTGTCCACACCCAAGATATTACAATTTTGCCAATCGGTGGTTTAGCCCGTTTGGATAGATTGCCTGAAAAACCCATTCAAGAGTTCGTGGTAGCCATAGCAGGGCCCGCTGTAAATGTTGTTATCTATATTTTACTATATCTTTTCCTCACTCTTTTCTACTCGTTGGATATTGATTTTTGGGGCAATACCAATGACATACTTCCTGAATCAAAATTTGAAACCATTAATTTTATGTTAGATTTGTTAAGAGCTAATTTAGGATTGGTTCTTTTTAACATGATTCCTGCTTTCCCGATGGATGGCGGGCGCGTTTTCAGGTCATTAATGTCTCTTCGGTTTGGTCGTATTTGGGCAACTAAAGTAGCCGCTGTACTTGGACAAGTCATTGCGGTTGGTTTTCTGATATTTGCCGTTGTTCCACTTTTAAAATATGTGATACCGGAGCATTCAGAAATTGGTCAAAAATTAGAAGTCGTCTTTTGGCATTTTCAACCTGTGTTGGCTCTAATTAGTGTGTTTATAGCTTATTCAGCCCGCAATGAGTATAAAAGTGTCAGATTTGATGAAATACTGACCAGACACACAGTTGCCAATGTTTTAAGAGAGCATTATACCTATATTAAAACAGGCGATTTAATTCAAACGGCAGCTATTCAGATGAAAAGAGGCACTGAATCCAACTTTTTAGTCTTTGATGACTACCATATACTGAGGGGTATCCTTTTGGAAGATGATATTATGGATGCCATTAAAAATCAACAACACGACGCTATTGTACTGACTTACATGACCCACGAATTTCGGATAGTGACCCCTTTTGAAAGCATAAAAGAGGTATATTATAGAATGTATCAAAGCGGGCAGTATATCATGCCTGTAATGAATGGAGAAGATTTAATAGGCGTGGTGGATATGAATACTTTGCAGGATTTTATTGAAAAAGAGGTTTAAAACTATTCAAGGCAACTGAATTATGTTATAAACATTTATTTAGGCTTTCAACATACTTATCCACATAACTTTCAATACTTTTCAACTTATATTGCATTACAAAACGAGGATGTTCTAAAGGAATAATTTTATCAAAAAAATGGTATTTTTTATTTAATTTTTCTAAAAAATCACTGTTTTTACCTGTTCCTAAGCAATAACAGACATCTCGTTCAAAGCCCATTTCTAAGAGCGTTTCAATGTTT
>JANPHO010000689.1:0-5055 GCA_031424515.1 Saprospiraceae bacterium | reverse complement strand
CTTGTTTTACGTCTATTTTGCATTAAAATTCACGTAAAAGCCCCCTCAAACCCCTCCCAACATAACAACATATTTACCACTCATAATTTAATTTATGTTAAATAAGGAATATTTAACAAACTGTCTTGTCCTATAAAAAAGGATTAAGATGGAAAATGTGAGTAAAAAAAGAATGAAACCCTACTACAGTGCCGCATTAAAGCGCCAAGTTGTACGGGAATATGAAAGTGGGTATGTCTTGTCCTAATTTCAGTTGAGCTTAAAAGTTAATACAATATCCGTAGGATTAACTTTCAAAACATACCAATCTGCCATTTTTTCTAATTGCCCTTTGATGCTGACGGGCAGACCGACAAAAGGTAAAACTTCGTGATTGATTGGTTCGCCATTTTGACCAGTTAATAATATGTATTGTGCTTCTTCTTTTTCATTTTTAACCACTAATACGGGTGGAATACCCCCTGAAATACACCGAATGGCGCAATCCCGATGCGGTTTGCCGAAGCCTGGTTTCATCACACCGAAGTAGCATTTTGAATCCACAATTTCACCTTTCAATTCGGTTTCACCCAAATTGTCTCGTTGCAAGGCAACAACTGGGGCTGTATTTTCTTTAACGCTCACTAAGGCATTGTCCTCTTCGGTCAATTCCATTAATGTTACCCCATCGTGGTAAATGAGCGTACCACGCAATTTGACTAAGCTTTGGGCTTCTGTCATACCCCGTTTTTTATAAGCCGCTAAAAGCGGTTCAGCACCGTGTTTTAAAAAATTAACCAATAAAATGGACTTATAAATTGCTTGTCCATTGGCGTTTGTACCCGTTAATACTCGCAACATGGGTACAGGTTGGCTGTATACAACGCCTTCTAATTCCGTCAATGTGCCGTATTCAAATTGACTGGTCGGCATCTGTTTTTCTGAACGGGTGATGATATAAGCAGTTAAAAGCACAATAACTACCAATATACCCACCACGATTTTTATGGTTTTAGCAATGCCTTTTGGTGCATTTGGATAATAGCCTATATAAAATTCTTTTTCCTGTTTCATTTTAATTCTCATTTGTGGGGTGAATTAATAGCGGTTCTATGAATGTGCCTTCGGGAAAAGGTTGGGAATTTACCCAAATCTGTTCGCCCTTTTTTAAGAGTTGAAATGTGGACACTTTTTCAGGAAAAGGTGGCGGAGAACAACCATCTTCGGGTCGGTATTGATAGCCATGCCATGGACACGTGATGCAGCCATCGGCGGTTATTTTACCTTCACCCAAAGGGCCGTTTTGATGTTTACAGACATTTGAAACAGCTGAAAATTTATTATTGTATTTAAAAATGGCTATGCTTTCATTGCCAGAATGGACAATTTTAGCCCGATTATCGGGTATGTCATCAATATTACCGACTAAAATATACCCCTTGACGCTTTCATCGTCATCACGACTGGGCGTGACAGAATAGTACACATTTTTAGCGGTATCTTGTCTATTAGTTTTTAAAGCAGCCATTAGATGCAAAGCAATCACTGTGCAAAGACCGATGCCTAATAAAATAATGAGTGCAGGGCTTTTTTCTAATTGAATGATACCCAAAACGACGTGCATGATGATTAAACTATATGCCACGTAAACCATCATGTGCAGGCTCTTCCAAACACGGGGGCTTAGGTTTTTTAACCAAAAATCATGGCTCGTTGCTGCCATTAAAAACAGAATCATTAAAGCTATAAAACCCAAAGGTTGAAATGGAAAATGTATTGCTGCGGGAAAATGTCCGCTTGATATAAATACCGATACCAAGGGATTAACATCGCCGCCCGCATGAAATTGGAGGATATTAAAAATGCCGTGCACAGCTGCCATCACAAACATACTCACCCCGAGATGTCTTCGATTATAAAGGAGGGGTAAAAAAACGGAATTGATTCTGCAAAGTGGCCCAATACACAATATTATATGGAGCATCAGCAAAGCCAAGGTGCCAAACGCTCGAATGATGAGCGTTTCCATTGTTATTTCAGGATTCAATATCAGATGTAAGCCGATAAAACTTCCTAAATATACAATCGAACCGGCTGCAATGACTGAATCATATACTTTCTTTTGTGGATTCCAAAGGATACCCGTATAATTAGCACTCATTTTTTATTTTTTTAAGACGATTTGCTCTGTTTGTTTTTGTTTAATCGCATCATAAACTGTCAAAATCAAGGGCGATTCTGAAGTGAAAGTGTTGGGTAAAGGGAAATAATAAGTGCCCCTATTGCCCAAAGCACCCAATACGGTTTGCAAGGGTTTATCAGCAGTCGTTGAGAGGTAGAGTTGGTTTGCGGCACCAACAAGTGGTTTTAAAATTGTAAGTTCAATCTGATACCCCCCCTTGAGCGCCCCTTGCGCCATCACGCTCTGCATGACAGTATTTTGGCGCAAATTGACCTTCAAAGAGGATGTTTCTTTGCTTTGAATGACATTTGGATATGCCGCAACTGTTGTTTTATTAAAATTATCTCTCGGCATTTTGGGAATATTGAGAACTGCCCATACAAAACCGATGGGGAGTATAATTCCGATTGTAAGCCACGTGTAGTAGTGGCGACGGCGTAATTCGATAATCATAGTTTGGTGTAATTTTATTTTTTTAATATCAATACTCTAATCTAAACCTAAAACGGATGCCCCATTTTGATACATTGGGGTTATCGAGATAACTCAACCTACGGACATAATCCAATCGCACAACTTTAAAAATATTGCCGATGCCGACGCTTGCCTCCATATAAGGTTGGCTGTTCAAAGCGTAAGTCAACGGTTTTTTAGTAATTTCATCAATCGGAAATTTTAATAAGCTGTTTTGGGCTGTTGGCACATTTCGAGCATCCAATCCGCCCCATAAAGCCTTGAATGTGATGATTTCACGCCATTGCAATTTTTTCAAAAGAGGGATTCGACCAAAGAGAAAGCCACCGAAATTATGTGACATACTGAATGAGACATATTTATCGCTCACAAATTCAAAATAATTCATCAAGTTGTAAGGCTCTAACTGATAGGCATATGTTTGATTGGCACGATGCACCGTAAGCAACGGAAACGGGACTGACCCGATGGTTCGCCCAGCTTCAATAACTGCTATCGAATAACCTATAGGAGAGAGGTAAAATGTTTTCCGCACTTTAAAATTGATATTGTGAAAATCATACTCACCGCCCATTAATCCTTTAAAACCTCTGTTGTAAGTGAAATTAAAAACGGGGTAACGGGTCAATATAATTGTTCGATAAGTAAAGCCTTGATAGAATTTTTCATTAGGCGCATACCGCAGCGTCAAGCCCAATTCGGTGGTTTTAATGTCCCTTTTATAGCGTATTTCACCATTATCATCGTAGTCAAAAAGCAATATGCCAGCGGGTGCTTGGGTTCTGTGCTTGGCTGTGAGTGTATAAGAGAGTCTGTTTCTAAACTCCTGCGCATACTCCAAACCCATTGTTTCAGTATAAAGCATTCTATTATTGACACCCCTACTAAAAGACAACAAGGCATTGTCAGTTTGGATAAATGCGAATTCTTGACCAGGGATTTTTACATCATATTGATACCACGCCCGCATTTGGTTGTAAGGAAAATGAAAATAATCTTTCTTCGTGAAATTATACAATATGCCCAATGAACCTTTCCATTTTTCATCTTTAAAACCATAAGCAGCGTAGCCTTCGAGCATCAAATGCTTACTAAAATTGGCATTAGTACGACCACCAAAACGTGTTCTTGTTCCTTCTATAAAATTAAAACTATACAACGAGCTGATAGGCCCTAATGACAAGCCGCCAATGCCAACATAATCAGTGGTAATATAACGAAAAAGATTGGCAAACCTTTTAAAGGGTTTGAAATTATTAAGACTATCTACAGTTTTGATCACGCCTTGTTCTTTTATGCTCAATGTGTCGTGGCGATTAGCAATCCAAAAATCCTCATTTTTATTAAAAGCATTTTCAACATTGTTAACTCTATTTGGGACATCTAATATACTGTCATTTACCTTTTGACCTAACACATAATTTTTATAGGATGTCGTCTTGGTGCCCAATACCGAGCGGGTGCTATCGCCTTTAAAAAGCCCAAAATCAATAAAAATGGCATCTTTTACCAACATCAAACCCCTTTTTTGACCCTGTTGTGGGTCATTTGACTGAGGGGTGTCTACCCAATCATATTCTTGGGTGACTTGCATTTCGTTCACCCAATTGAGGTTGATATCCTTCGGGATACCTGCTTCAATTTTACGCACAGCATAGGATGTATCAAGAGCCACCCACATATGACCCATAAATGCTAAATCTGTTTTGTTGCGGGGCGCAAAATAGATATGTGCACACGAAGTCCCTTTTAATAAAACCGTATCTTGGATATAATAGCGGTAAATAGTGGAGCCAAGCGGGCTTAATGGGCTAGAAAATTGCATCGTCAACAAGTTAATGGCATTGTTATAAAAACTCACATCTTGATACATATCAGAGATGTAATTATTGATGCCTTCATTGTCAATGACGTTATTAATATTGCTATTGCGCTCGCCTAAAATATACTCTTTAGTCGCTTTTGGATTTTTACGGTAATATATGTTGGAGATACTTTCTCTGAGAAAAAATGGGAGATTAAGTTTGCCATTCGCCTTATTGGTATCAACATGGTCAAAAACAAAGTTCATTTTGCGAAACAGGATATTCTTCCGCATTTTTTCAGTTACATTATTGATGGCAAAATCTACTTTTTCATACTTCTGAAAACTATAATAATCAAAACCTTCTTTCCGATTATTATCTTTATTTTCAATAACTTTTTTAATCAAATCAACGGCGGGATTGCCTTTATTGCGGTATTTTCCAACACCTACAACGACTTCTTGAAGTTGATTCGTGGCATCCTTTAATGAAATATCAAGGTGATTAACTTCACCTTTTTTAATAGCAATTACTTGATTTTGATAGCCCACGTAACTGATTTGGAGACGGGATACATTCTCAAAAGTTTCAATATAAAAATTGCCTTCAATGTCT
>JANPHO010000688.1:0-21868 GCA_031424515.1 Saprospiraceae bacterium | reverse complement strand
CCAAATCACATCGGAAGCAAATGCCGAACCACCACCTGAATTGACCCGCAAAACAATCGCTTTTACATTGTCGTCTTGGCGCAATTTACGGATGATTTTGGCATATCGAGCACCTTGAATAGATCCATCTTGATCCTTATCACCATCAGTTATATCGCCCTCGGCATATACAATTGCCACTTTATTTTTAGATGAACCACTTGGTTTTGTATAGCTTTGTACATAATCATTGATGCCAATAGCATTGATTTTATCTTTTGCTTTTACACCCATCTTATTTTTGAGCATATCCAGCATTTGGTCGTAGTACCCCTCAGTATCCACCAGTTTTAGGCGCACTGCTTCGTGTGCATTGCGAGCTAATAAGCCGTTGGCAATATCTTTCAACTCTGAAGCCGGTAATTTCCTTGATTTTGAAATGGAATTGACCAAATAATCGAACATACCGCCGATGTATTCTCTTAATTGCAAGCGGTTTTGGTCGCTCATTTTATCCAAACGGAAAGGTTCAGTAGCACTTTTGAACTGACCTGCATAATAAATTTGCCATTTAATGTCCAGCTTATCGAATAAACCCTTCATAAAAGGAATTTCAGCTGCAAATCCTTTGAAATCCACATCCCCACCTGGGTTAAGCATAATACTATCAGCAACCGAAGCTAAAAAATAGCCCGATTGAGAATAAGAATCAGCATAAGCGTAAACGAATTTTCCACTTTTTTTAAAATTTTCAATCGCCTCACGTACCGCTGAAATAGTCGCAAAACCAGTCGAAACAGACCTTGTATTGATTAAAATACCTTTTATTTTGCTATCATTGGCTGCCCGCTCGATAGATTCTATGATGTCCCTTAATCCAGCCGTTTTATGGCTTTCAAATGGGCTTTTCTCCACATTATCGGTCATTTCAGGAATTGGGCTTTCTAATTTAAGTTCCAAAACACTGTTGTCTTTCACTTCTTTTACATTTGCTTCATCGCCGCTCGATGCTAAGCCAGCAATGGAGGCAATTCCGAAGAAAAATACAGCAATCATGGCTATAAAAACACCTAAACACGAAGCGAAAACGAACTTGAAAAATTGTCTCATTGATATTATCCTGTTTTATTGAGTTACATATTTTAAATATTATTCCTTACTGAATTCAACAGCTTACCTTATATTACTATAAGACGTATAAAAGTAGAAAAAGGATTAGGCAATGAACCTTTTTTTAGATTAATGCATTAATTAAAAGGATGTTCATACGTTTTTTCAAAACTAAATAAAAAGTACCCCCTCAGTATTGAAGCCTTTTTAAGTTTAAAATAGCTTAAAAATTGAAGAATCCCTTTTAAAATGAAGAGCAATTAAATCATTTCAAATTTATTTTTTTAAATACTTTGAAAGCTAATATATCTGTTACAAATTTGTGATTCTTACGTCTGAAATTTGCATTCTAAACTTTTTTTTGAGAATCTATGTTTAAGTTAAAAATTTTAAATAACATGTTTCAAGTAATTTTGATAGGGTTATACAGCACTGTGATGTTCTGGGGATGTGACCATAAAAAGGATGCGTCCATTGAAGCCAATAAAATAAAAGGCGAAGTTGAAGTAAAAGAAAACCAAAAAAAATCTGTAATAATGCAAAAAGACACGAGTAAAAGAGAAGGTATCGAAGTAGCTACCCTCGGTGGAGGCTGCTTTTGGTGTATAGAAGCAGTATTTGAAGACCTTAAAGGGGTAGAAAAAGCTGTCAGTGGTTACTCAGGAGGTAAAACACTGAATCCTACTTACAGGGAAGTTTGCTACGGCAATACAGGTCATGCAGAGGTCATAAATGTATATTTTGACCCAAAGATTATCAGCTATGAAGACATCCTTAGGGTGTTTTTTCACGTACATGATCCTACAACCTTGAACCGTCAAGGGAACGATATTGGTACTCAATATCGCTCAGTAATTTACTACCATGATGAGGCTCAACACGAATCGGCAAAAAAAATTATTGAAGAATTTGAAAAAAGTAACCTTTGGGATAGCAAAATTGTCACAGAAGTTTCTACCTTTGCTAGGTTCTACCTTGCGGAAGACTATCACCAAGAGTATTACAAATTGAACGGGCATGAGCCTTATTGTCAATACGTAATTTCTCCTAAAATGGCTAAGTTTCGTAAAGAATTCAAGGATAAATTGAAAAATGAGAAGTAATTAGTGCATAATTACTGATTTTCATAAATATTTAATGTTTGATAATTAATTGGTTTTTAGTTGGAGGCAGTACTCAGTACTGCCTTTTTTTTTGCTTAAAATGTCTTTATAAAATGTAAAAGTTGTTGCAAATTTTGCAAATTTCAAAAACTTTAATGTACTTTTACATATTGGTACACTATGATTACAATCAACTTTTGTTAGAATTTTAAGGACATGATTTATGCAATTTTACTCTCTGTAACTTTAGCCCACGCTAATTATCCGATAAACTCTAATCCAAAACCCATAGATGATAAGCTGCTTGTCATCATTCAAGGTTTCAAAGTATTTATGCACGCTTCGGGTGCCATATCTTTTAAAGCAAAATTCCATATTGATGCCGATGGTTCTCCTCGGGCTTACGGACCCAATGATACAGGCTTGGATGCCACCAATAACGCCAAAGATAAATATGGCAATTGGGTAGGTGTAATGACAGATTCGTTGAATAATCCCATTGTTCAAAAAGAAGGCGACCCATATCCGAATCTTTATGTGTCTCAAACTTCTTTGTTTGATGAAAAATATCCGCTTTCAGATACTCGACGCTTCGTGAATTCTGAAAAAATACCCTACATAGCCTTGCCACCCGATTTGTTGACTTTATCAGGTATCAATCTGGGCGATATTACATACGCCTACAATCCTACAACTCAAAAAGGATGCTACGCCATTTTTGCTGATATTGGTCGAGAAGGGCAATTGGGTGAGGGGTCTATTTATCTCGCTAAAATGTTGGGAATCACTAATTTAGACCCTCGTGTGGGTGGTTTGGATGGTGAAGCTATTCAATATGTAATATTCCCTAAAACAGGTTTAGGCAATGGAAAACACAGAACAATTGCTGAAATAAATCAAATCGGGAAAGCAAAAATGCTCAGTATCGGCGGGACAGTGAGCATTTTAAAAGGACTTTAGTAGTTATTGGTTATTGGTTTCGCAAACCAACAACCAATAACTAATAATCAACAACCGACAAAGCTATTCTACATATAAAACTAAGCCTTTTAAATAAGAGCCTTCTGGGTGAAAAATATTCACAGGATGATCAGCAGGTTGAGTCAAGTGATGCATAACACGCACTTTTCTGCCCGCTTCAATACTCGCCGCCACAATTGTGTCATAAAACAATTGCCTATCCACTACTTGCGAACAACTAAAAGTAAAAAGTATCCCCCCCTCAGTAATTTGTCGTAAAGCCATGGCATTCAAGCGTTTATAAGCCTGAACCGCATTGTGCCTTTTCGACATACTCTTCGCAAACGCAGGCGGGTCAACAATCATCACATCATACACGCTCTCGTTATCTTTTAAAAACTGCATCACATCCGCTGCCAACGAAGTATGTTCACCCTCAAACGGTCGATTGAGTTCCGCATTTTTATCCGTCAAATCAATCGCTTTTTGCGAAATATCTACTGAATGCACTGATTTTGCCCCTGCTTTCAAGGCATAAATAGAAAAACCTCCCGAATAACAAAAGGCATTTAAAACCGTCCTTCCTTTCGAATACCGCTCAATTAACTGCCGATTATCCCGTTGGTCAAGGAAAAAACCCGTTTTTTGACCTGTAATCCAGTCAATCGCAAACGAATTTCCGTTTTCAAGGACATTGAGTGGCACCTCGGATTCACCCCATAAATAGTCATTTTTTATTGAAAATTGGGCAATATACTGAGGGGGTAACGTTTCAGCACTTTTATCATAAATAGCTTTCAAATCATCTTTAAAAACCTCAATTAAAGCCTCTTTTATCATTAAAACTTGGCGATGCATACCGATCCCATGACATTGCACCACAGCCACATTATGATAAATATCAATAATCAACCCCGGTAAACCATCTCCTTCCGCATGAATCAAACGATAAGAATTCGTTTCAAGCGAATCCACTAAACCCAACCTTTTTCGATAATTATAGGCATTTTGAATCCTTTTCGTCCAAAAAATAGCATTGATTTCCTCTTTTTCAAAACTCAAAACCCGTACAGTGATAGACCCATCATTGTAATAACCCATTGCTAAAAACTGGTTTTTAGCGTCCGCCACTTCTACCAGATCACCGTCTTCAATTCCCCCTTTCTCATTCTGCTTTTTATCCACCTCCGTCCGATGAATCGCCCCCGAAAAAATCCACGGATGGAACCGCTTGACAGCCTCATCTCTCCCTTTTTTTAAAATAATTGTATGCATAAAATATATTTTTCCTTAATATTTCAATTATAAACTCTCTTCCCGAATAATAAACTCCCAATTCTGACCATCGTACTACCCTCTTCTATCGCCATTTTATAATCATCGGACATGCCCATTGATATTTCTTTGAAATTGGGATTTTTATTAAAAAAAGATGCTTTTAATGTATCAAAAACTTGTTTTAAAGTTTGAAATTCGCGTTTTACTTGAGTTTTATCATCGGTAAAAGTTGCCATGCCCATTACTCCCACTATTTCAATATTTTTTAAATTTAAAATATCGTTGAAAGGAATATCAGCTACCCCCTCAGTATCAAAGCCAAATTTGGTGTCTTCTTCAGCAATATGAAATTGCATAAGACATTTTATTTTTCTAATATTTTTAAAAGCTTGTTTATCAATCTCTTGCAGCAATTTTATAGAATCTACTGAATGAATACATTCCACAAAAGAGGCGATGTATTTCACTTTATTGGATTGCAAATGCCCAATAAAATGCCATTCAATATCTTTTGGCAAGGCGGCATATTTATCCACTAATTCCTGCACATAATTCTCGCCAAACGTCCGTTGTCCTTTTTCATAAAGCTCTAAAATGGCTTCATTGGGTTTGGTTTTAGAAACGGCAATCAGCTGCGTATGAGTAGGTTTTAAATTTTCTAAAATTTGTTCGTACATTATATATGGAGATATTGGATGAATGATTTTAAAGGTTGGAAACTATTAAAAACGTAAATATACTGAGGGGGTATGACTTTATATAAAAAATCCGTTCTACACTAAAAAGTATAAAACGGATTTTAATATCGAATTAAAGTTTCAAATATTTAATCTTTCATGAATGGATAGCCAGGCTCCGCGTAGTTATCCTCGTATAAATCAGATACTTCTGGCAGCGGAGATGCTTTAGCGAACTCCACAGCATCTTGCATTTCAGCTTCAATCATATCTTCTATGGCTTTCACTTCTGCTTCTGTAGCGATGTTACCACCCACGATTTTATCACGAGTAGTTTTTAGCGGGTCAATGCTCTTGTAATGTGCTACTTCTGCTCTACCCTTTTCATCCTTACGGTATTTTTCAGGGTCGGATACCGAGTGACCTTTATATCGATATGTTTTCACTTCAAGGAAAAAAGGTCCATTACCGCTGCGAATATGCTCTGCTGCTTTAGCAAAACCCTCATGAACTGACTCCGGAGTCATACCATCTATAATCGCGTATGGCATATCAAAACCATTAGCCACCAACGCCACGTCCGTCACATTGGATGTACGCGCTACCGAGGTACCCATCGCATAACCGTTATTTTCACAAACGTATAAAACGGGTATTTTCCATGTCATAGCCATATTACCCGCTTCATAAAGAATGCCTTGGCGAGATGCCCCATCACCGAACATGGTAGCACAAAGCAAGTCCGTTCCCTTATATTTTTCAGCAAAAGCAATGCCTGTACCGATACCAATTTGAGCACCCACGATGCCATTTCCACCGAAATATTTATGTTTTTTACTAAAAAAGTGCATTGAGCCACCCTTTCCCTTCACGACACCCGTAGCTTTACCGAATAATTCAGCCATTGCTTCGCGCGATGAGACACCTTTCATCAAGGCGATACCGTGTTGACGATACGCCGTAACTACGCCATCATCTGGCTTTAATGCCGTTTTCATACCAGCCGCAATTGCTTCCTGGCCGATATAAACGTGGCAAAAGCCTCTCACATAATCACCGTAATGCTCCAACACGCGCTCCTCAAAGCGACGAATACGATACATGGTTTCGTACCATGTCATATAGGTTTCTTTACTGTGGGTTGATGCGCTTTTTTTCGCGCCTTTTGTAGGTTTTTTTGCAACAGATGCTTCCATTATACAATTTGAATTTGTATGTGTTAAAACTAATAGCGAATATTCGCTAATGAATTAATTTAATAATCGAAAGTTATTATCTTTTAATGACACTACCAACAGTTACGTGTCATATTTTGACAAACGAATATTCTATAATACTAATTTTTAAAATAACAAAACAACGTACCCCTCAGTATTACACAACGCAAGTGATTCCAAAAGGTTTGTTTTAGATTAAAAACGCCGCTAATATCTTAAAATTCACCTTTTTGAAGCATTAATTTTGTATTTGATAAATAGATATTTAAATTTGTAAAATTCTATTTCAATATTACTAAAGACTCTGATGAAACATAACAAATGAAATATCTCGAATCTGCTAAAAGTGCCATACAAGAAGGGGAGCCGGAAAACGCCATTATTCTTTTAAGAGAATACCTAACAAAAGTAAAAAGAGAAAGTAACAAAACAGTAGAAGATTTGATATTAATTGGCAGCCGTTGCAGCACGCTCAAAACCTCTCGAACAAGGGAAATTATCCCCTACGATGTGGAAGTGCAAGAGTTGAATAAAATCAATATGTCTCTCATCGAAATCATTTCAGAACTAGAAACGAAACATGAGGAAGGAAAAGGGATATTTGGAAAACCCATATTGATGAATATGCCTCGCGCAGCTGTATCCGATGTAATGTATTATGCCTTCACTGCCTTTGGATTGGTAGTGGGTTTGTGCTTTTTATATGCCTTTTTCACTTCATTTTATCAATATATATCTCAGGATATAAGTTCAATTAAAAAGCTTTTGTTCATTGGCTCAATGGGCATACTCGCTTCTTGTTTTTTAATGGGTGCTTACGAGAGCATGAATCGTCGAAAAGGTATGCTCGTTAATTGGAAAATAGTAGGACCCCATATTATTATAGCCGTAGTGATGATTTTATCGGCAGCTATATTGTCTTTGTTATAACTTCACTTAAAAATGCTTGAAATACTGAGGGGTACAATTTCATAAACAATTGATTATTAATATTTTAAAAATTAAAAAAACACTGAAATGAAGAAAATTAAAACATTAATTATAGTACTTATATCAACTATATCTCTATCAGCACAGTCTCGTTATATTCAAACTGATACACTTATTACTTATCATCCTTTAAAAACGTATAGCCTTAATGTGACTCAACTTTTAGTACGTGAACTGAGGTTAACTTATACACATTCATTTATCAAATCATTCGGTTTAGCTTACAACGTGGGTTTTCGTTTTCAAAAAAATAATGCCAGACCAGAAGTATATTCAGGTGCTGGTTTAACTTATTTGACAACTCCATTATTAGGCAATAAACACTATAATGGTGCTTATTTGTCTATAATGCCGAGATTTAGATTTCTAAAACAAAGAAGTTTTTTGTTAGTCACCGAATTTTATAACCATTTGCTGTGGTTCAATAATCGTCATGTTAGTTACAAAAACATTGAATCTAAAGATGATGAATTCGACGCTCAAAGAAGTGAACGAATTAATACGATTGGTATTAATCTTTTGTGCGAACTACAAATAGGGAATCATATAGAAATTACAAAAAAATGTGGCTTTTATATATCAACATATGGTGATATAGGCGCATATTATAAAACCTATCAATTTCAGAGTTCTAACGGCACTTGGCGGAATGAACCTATTATAGGTGTTAAAGAAGAATCTGGCCATGTTTTATATCCAACTGTCCATTTAGGTATAAAATCTAACTTTTACTTTAATCTAAAATAAAGCGATTATTGACTACACTTTAAAAAATGTACCGTCTTGAAGTTTAAAAATACTATTTTTGGGCTTGAATCTTAAAATAGACGGAATTTGCATTTAGATAGGCTCATATTGACTCATTTCAAGAATTACGAATCGCAGCGATTAATTTTCTCCGAGCGCATCAACTGTTTCGTGGGTTTGAATGGTGTTGGTAAAACCAATATTTTAGATGCTATTTATTACCTCTGTATGTGTAAAAGTTACTTTTTACCGTCGGATGGCGATGTGATACTGAGGGGCCAAAGTTTTATGCGACTGGAGGGGCATTTTAAAAAAAATAACCAATCTGAAAAAATAGTTGCGAAGGTTCAAAACCGTAAAAAGAAAATCATTGAGCGCAACGATAATATGTATGCAGCATTGAGCAATCACATCGGTTTTTTACCCGTGGTCATGTTCGCACCAGATGACACTTTATTGGCTAAAGAAGGCAGTGAAGAGCGGCGCAGATTCATGGATACAGCTTTATCACAAATTGATAATCAATATCTTACGAATCTTATTTTTTATAATAAAATACTTGACCAGCGCAATGCTTTATTGAAAAAAAGCGACGAAAGTAGAGAAAATACTGAGGGGTTACTCGCTGTTTATGATACTCAAATGACGCCGCCAGCGCAGTATATTTTTGATAAAAGACAAGCGTTTATTAGCCAATTTACGCCCGTTTTTAACGATATTTATAAAAAAATATCGGGGGCAAGAGAGGATGTGATGATTCATTATAATTCTCAACTTATTGGGGACTCATTAACAAATCTTTTAAAAAAGAGTCGTGAAAAAGACCGACTTTTGCAACGGACTACAACGGGGATTCATAAAGATGATTGGCTGTTTGAAATTGATGAAAAACCTTTGAAAAAATTTGGTTCTCAAGGTCAACTTAAATCATTTGTGATGAGTTTGAAATTGGCTCAATACGAGGTTTTATCAAGCTTTCAGCACGATGAGGCCAAGGGAATAAAAGGAGAAAAGCAGGATTTACCGATATTATTACTAGATGATATTTTCGACAAATTAGATGATGAACGCGTAAGCAATCTCTTACAACTCATTGTAAACCAATCATTTGGTCAAATATTCATAACGGATACACACGAGGAACGAATAAACGATATTGTGAAAAATTTGAATACTGATTTTAAAGTTTTTAAAGTCAATAAAGGGATAATAGAATGAAAAAAAGTAATGATCAAACGCTGTCAGAAGTTTTACAACAAATGGTGCACGTATTTAGACTAAAGCCTAATTTGTATAAAACTAAAATCGAAAACCTGTGGGAAGAAAAAATGGGTAAAACGATTGCAGGCTACACGCGCGAGTTGCGAGTACAGAATAATGTACTCTATATCTCGATTGAGTCCGCAGCACTGCGTTCTGAGTTGCATTACGGGCGAGAAAAAATTCTAAAAATGATGAATGAAGAGATTGGAGAAGACTTTCTGAAAGAAGTAATTATCAATTAACTAATTTGGCAAAAAGAAGATATGAAATATAAGAATTGATACTGAATTTATCATTCAATTTTAAATTCCAAATGTACAAGAGGGTATATTTGGAATTTTTATTATTCGTATATTAATTTATAACAATATATAATTTACTGTAAAATAGCCAATTGTGACAGGCATACTACATAGCTTTTTAAAAAATACTTGTAATACCCTACGGTTATTTTGTTTTGTAAATTAAGTCCCGTAATTTTGTGAGCTATAAACAAGGTAAACTCTTGGTAACTTATTAAGATTGTACAATTTTAGGTTAATAAAAACAAACAATTGAATAGACATTGACATGAATTCAGAAATTGATTTATTAAAAGACTCCGAGAAGACGTTTGATGCTTTGCTCGACGAAATAAATAAGCAGAAACGTCAAATCAGTCAACTTCAAAGTGAAAACCGCGTATTAAAAACGAGTGAAATTAGAACCAGCAAAACTGCTGAGTCTTTTAAAGCCGAAAACTTCCAACTTCATTCAGAAATTACTTCCCTTACGCAAAAAGTTCGCGAACTCGAAATCCAACTTACTCTTCCTTCGGATGAAAGAACAATAGTTATATCGAGAGAGGTAGAACCATTTCCAAAGAAAAAACCGTATCAGCTTTTCAATTGGTCTTATGTAATTGTTCCTGTGGTTGCTTTAGCAGCTGTTTTCATTGGAAGATGGTGGGCACAAGAACAAAACAAGGCCAATAATGCCAATATGATTTCGGCTTCACTCGCGGCTGCTACAGCTCCCAATAATGCTACAGCGGTAGCTCAACCTCAAGCCAATGTTGCATCTACGGCGGTTGATGAAAATTATATAGTGATTGATAATCCGCTTGAAAAAGACGGCATGGTTCGGGTTATGGATGGTTATAATCAAAAAGCCCGTATTTTAGCATGGATTAATCCTAACGATAAATTCAGAATACGCGCCCAAAGCCCACAAAAAATGCGTAGAACTTACGTAAAAGATGGTAAAAATGTCAATATCGAAGATTATTTCTATAAAATCAGCGATAAAGAACAATGGGTTTTTGGTTATTTTACTAATAAAAGGATTACTCAGTAATTGGGTATTTTAAGTATAAAAAATACCCCCTCAGTATAGCTACACTGAGGGGGTATTTTTTATGGGTAAAGTATTAAAAAGCATTAAGCTCTAGGCGTAGTTACTTTCTTTTTACCTTTCATTTGAGAAGCCAATTGCACTGCCTTGTAAGCATTCACTGTACCGCTTGTGCGGCAGAGGTCGCTGAATTTTACAGTTTCTTCGGTACCTGGCTTTTTAACTTTATAATCTTGCGGTACTACTGACTTTTCTATACATTCTTTCACTTGCTCAGCAGTTAACTCAGGGAAATAAGAGCGAATCATCGCTGCCACGCCCGCTGTCACTGGAGAAGCCATAGAAGTTCCAGAAGCATTTTTGTACTTTCCATCGGGAGCTGTAGAGTAAATATCTACACCCGGAGCAAAAACATCGACGTTTTTAGCACCATAGTTTGAAAAAGTTGCCACTGCATCATCACCTTTTTTCCAAGATAAAGCACCTACTTCTATCCAATTCTTCGCTTTCTTTGGGCTGAACCAACCAGCTTTTTGAAAAATTGCAGTTGGGAAATTTTTACCTTCGGCATCATTGTTTTTAGCATCGTTACCTGCTGCGTGTACCAATAATACGTCTTTTGACATGGCATATTTCACAGCTTTATCCACTGCCGCTTTATCCCAAGAATAACCTTTTCCAAAGCTCATGTTGATGACCTGCGCACCATTGTCCACTGCATAAATGATTGAGTTAGCCACATCTTTATCACGCTCGTCGCCATCAGGAACACAACGTACGCCCATGATACGGACATTATCCGCCACACCTTTGATACCTTTATCGTTTCCACGCATAGCTCCAATGATACCCGCCACGTGCGTTCCGTGAAATGCATCAGGGCCTTTTACATCATTATTGCCATAAAAATGCTCATACGAATCATTCGGATTGTCCTTAATGATATCTGCGCGAGGGTTAAAATCAGTATTGTACTGATATTTTACTTTCGCTTCGTAGTAATCGATACCTTCTTGTATTTGCTCCATCAAGTCAGATTTCACTTCCTTAATGCTTGCTGCACCGCTACCAGAAGCCAACCGGCGGGATAAAATATTTTTAGCAATTACAAGGTTTTGATTCGTACCTGCATTTACTTTATCTACGTTTTCTTTCGTTGGCATTTTACCCGCAAGAGCCGTTTCCATGGCATCTAAGGCATTTGTCACCATCGTTTTAGTACCTTCCATTTCCGCCAGACCTTCTTGAGATTCTTGAAGATTGGTTTCGATGTCCTTTTTCATCGTTTTGAATTGCTCATATTCTGCCTTTTCCTTTTTAGATAATTTAGCAACATCAGCATTCTCATATTTAGGTTTCAACTTCGCATATACGCGCGTCATTTCCAATGTCTCGTGGTGAACGCTGCGTCCATCTTTACCACCCAAGAAATTCCATCCATGAATATCATCCACAAAGCCATTTTTATCATCATCAATCCCGTTATCAGGGATTTCGCGCGGATTAGTCCACATGATACCTTTCAAATCTTCGTGTTCAGAATCCACACCACCATCAAGAACCGCCACAATAACAGTTTTGCTGGTTTTACCTTTCAAAATTTCACTATACACCTTCTCTGTACTGACACCATTGACACCATTCTGCTGAGCATCTAAATTAAACCAGTTATCAGGTGCTTTTGTCTGAGCCATTACAGTTGAAGAAGCCAGAATCAATCCAGCAAATAATTTTAATCGCATATTCATATTTCTTGTTTTAAAATGGAAATTATTTAAATCTTAAAAAAAAGTTTTTGATAAAACGCACAAAAATAAAGTTTTATTGATGAAATACTACAAATGACAATATTTTGAATAAAATAAGTAGGCGTAAAGAAATAAATGCTGCTATCGTCCGGCTGTAAAATGAAAAAAATGTGGAGCAGAGTGGAGTATTTTTTTCATTTTACAGAACCGACTTAAAAAGATAGCAGTGTTTATTTTAGCCCAACTACTAAAATCACAAGCAAAGATAAATCCAAGGAATAAGGGTTGCATACTGAGGGGGTCGAATTGTGGATATATTTGCTCAATGACCTTTAGTGAACGACGAAAGCCTGTATTATTTTAGATTAAATTCATACCAAAATGAATTTTATAACTCAAAACTTACATATTTTATAACAAATTATAAATATTAGTTACATTTTTAATAAAAAAGCCAATTTTGGAATCTTTTTTGCAAAAGCAACAATATGAGGAGAAACTAAGTGGCGTTAAGAAATAAACACTGCTATCGTCGGGCTGTAAAATGTAAAAAATACGGAGCAGAGCGGAGTATTTTTTACATTTTATAGAGCAGACTTAAAAGGATAGCAGTGTTTATTTTAGCCCAACTACATACAGTCTATTTTATTGAAAACCATTAAGTTATATGATATGAAAAAAGTACTTACTTTAGCATTTATCACTTTCAGTTTTTTTACCAGTAAAGCCCAATATTGGGAAGCGGGCGTCACCACAGGAGCTACGAGTTACTTCGGAGAATTACAAACCAAATCTCCTGCAACCGGTTCTTACGGACTCACCTACGGCGCATTAGCCCGTTATCACTATAATCCCAATATCTCATTTAAGGCAACCGCCATTTCAGGAAAATTCTACGCCACTGACCGTTATGCTTCAAATTCCAAAAAATTTCGTAATCTGGAATCAGAAACTCAGTATTATGAATTAGCGGCAACAGCAGAGTGGAATTTGGCTCAGTATAATGTTTTAGATAAAAAAACAACTTCGCCTTATTTGTTTGCGGGTGTAGCAGGTCTTTATTTTAATCCGCGCGCTCGAGCTGCCGGTAGTACGGAATGGGTCAATCTAAGACCCTTGGGTACTGAGGGTCAGACTTTAGAAGGTGGTCAAAAACCTTACAACCAATTTCAAGTGGCCATACCTTTTGGTGTAGGTTTGAAAATGGGCTTGGGTAAAAAACTTAACTTCGGGGTTGAATTGGGTTTCCGCCAAACTTTTACGGATTATCTGGATGATGTGAGCGGTAATTATCCTGATCTCGTGGCTTTAAAAGCTAAAGACCCCATTGCTGCGGCATTTTCTTTCCGTACACCAGAGATTATTGGAACGGGTTTAGAATTGCCTTCTGGACTGAAACGTGGGGATAGCTATAAATTTGATATGTATTTCTTCTGCGGCGCTACTATTACATACAACCTCGCTGATGATAAAAAAATGGAGTTCAATAAGGTCTATCGCAACTTTTGGAGTGAAAAACAATAAGTTATTGGTTATTGGTTATTGGTTATTGGTTATTGGTTATTGGTTATTGGTTATTGGTTATTGGTTATTGGTTATTGGTTATTGGTTATACTCTGGTATTAAAAAGGTGTTGCTCTATTGCAACACCTTTTTTAATATGGTGAAATTCATAAAATTCAAGATAGAATTCACTTATTTGACTCTTAAAAACTAATTTTGGCTTTCATTTAAAAAACAAGCCATGCTTAAAAAGCTTTTTCAAAAAAATAGAAATCCTTTCCAAATTATTGGGGCTGCTTTGGGGGCTTTTATCGGTCTATTTTTACTGCTTTTTGCGCTTCAAGTATATTTCGATTTTCAACAAATACTGAGGGGGAGCAACGAAGGCGATAATTACGTGACCATCAATAAGCCAGTGAGTTTGGTGAATACTTTTTTAGGGAAGTCCGTTTTTACGCCCCAGAATATACAAGAGATTGAAAATCAGCCTTTTACTGAGGGGGTCGGCGCATTCACCGCCAATCGTTTTAAAGCGAGTGCTTCCAGTAAAATGATGGGATTCTATACTGAATTGTTCTTTGAATCCATCCCTAATGATTACTTGGATGTTCAAGACCCGAGTTTCAGATGGTTTGATGGAGAAGCGGAGTTGCCAATAATTATGTCAAAAGATTATTTGGCTTTGTACAATTTTGGTTTTGCTCTAAGCCAAGGGTTACCGCAATTCACTCCTGCTACTATCCGACAAGTTAGTGTAGATATTACACTCCGAGGTAACGGAAAAGAGCAAGTTTTAAATGGTAGAATCATTGGGTTCAGTGATCGCATCAACTCCATTTTAGTACCAGAGAAATTTATGAAATGGGCAAATAATCAATTTGGCGACCAACCAGATGCCGGCACTTCCCGCATTTTAATGAAAGTAAAAAATCCCTACGATAGGCAATTTACGGATTTTTTAAAAGATAAGGGCTACGAATTGAGCACGGGCAGGCTCGTGGGGGGACGTTTGTCCGCTATTTTAAACGCGGTGATTAGCTCAGTTTCTATTATTGGCGTCATTTTAATGATATTGTCTATCATAGTTTTCGTCTTGAATTATCAATTGATTATTTCTAAATCTGCACCTGATATCCGTCTTTTATTACAAATCGGTTATCGCCCTTCTCAAATAACCGAAATACTGAGGGGGTCGCTCATGCAGTTGTTGGGCATTGTTTTTATAAGTGTAATAGTGGCTTTGATAGCGGTGAGGTGGGGTATTTTACAATGGATTGCCGAGCAAGGGTTTGAAATCAATGCCTCTTATCACCTCTTAGTAATTGGTTTGGGCTTGGTGATGATGGGTATATTTTAATGATAAATTTTATAAATATTAAAAAAAGTGTTATTGAACAATTTTGAGAAAATAACCTTTTTTTCAAATTAACAGAAATACGAAAAGCGCAAGTTGAGCATAACTTGCGCTTTCATTTATAGAAAAAATGTCAAACGATATTAATAATCATCATCATCGTCATCGTCATCATCGCTGCGACGGCGGCGGCTTTTAGGGACGAACTCTTCGTCATCATCATCATCGGCAACGCTGACATCATCCTCAACTTTTAAGCCCTCTATGTCCAGACCTTCGAGGTCTAAATCATCTCTGATTGGCTTAGTGTCATCTTCTAAATCGTCATCTTCACGAACGATATTACGCGTATCTAAAACGGTAACACGCACAAGATACGAAAGCTCATCAGTATCATACGGCAATGCCATGACTTTTTCACCCTTTGGAGTTGTGTACGAAATGAGCTTATGGGAAAACCCGTTTGGATAATCCGTTTTGATTTGTGCCTGGAGCTCTTTGGGCAACTTATCAAAATCTTTTACAATCTTCGGTTTTGACTGTTTAGCCATAAAATTATATAAAGTTAATTTTTTTAAAATCCTGATTTACTCTTTGAAACTATATTTTGGGTCAAATTTATAACACCTATGAAAAAATCAAATAATTAAGCTAACTTTTTTTTATTTTTTTTTAATAAGTAGGCGTAAAGAAATAAACATTGCTATCGTCGGGCTTTAAAAAGTAAAAAATTCGGAGCAGAGCGGAGTATTTTTTACTTTTTAAAGAACCGACTTAAAAACATAGCAGTGTTTATTTTAGCCCAACTACTTAAACCACTTTAATAACTTGATTTGCATGCAATTATAAATTGTTTTTTAATATAAATCAAGATACAATTATATTTAAAGTCAATTCTATTAAAGAATTTATGCTTTTCGAGGCTTGTTGGCTGAATGTATTATCGCACCTATTGGCTAAAATGGCGGATATCGAAATCGCTTTATGATTCAGCAATCGCGCCATACCATAAATGCCCGCCGTTTCCATTTCCAAATTGGTCAGAACCGTATTATTGTGCTTAAAACTTGATAATATTTTCAAAAGCTTGGGCTCTGCACTGCGACCCCTCAGTATTCTGCCTTGCGGCGCGTAAAAACCCGGTGCAGTGAGCGTAGTCCCTCTTATAAATTCGGGTTGATTGAACTTTTCCAATAAACTTTTATCCGCATTGAAGACATAAGGAATAAGCATCAAGTCTTCGCTTCTCTTCTCCAAATAATCTGCCAAAATATCAGCCAAAACGAGTTCATCGCCATTTTGTTGTGCATCATAAAAATGCATCAGATTATCAAACCCCACAGCTTTTTCAGAAATCACAAAACTATCCAACGGAATATCCTGTTGAATACTGCCAGAAGTACCAATTCTGATAATATTAAGGCTGGTCAGGTTAGGTTTTGTTTCACGGGTTTCGAAATCAATATTGACAAGCGCGTCCAATTCAGTCATCACAATATCAATATTATCGGTGCCAATGCCCGTAGAAATGACTGAAATGGGCTGCCCCCTCAGTATTCCAGTGTGAGTCACGAATTCGCGGTGCTGAATTTTATGCTCTATTTTATCAAAATGCTTACTAACTTCGCCCACTCGATTGGGGTCACCTACAGTAATAACGGTGGGTGCAATTTGCTCAGGCGTAATATTTAAATGATAAATACTCCCGTCGGGGTTTATAATCAATTCAGAATCTGGAAAATGCATTTTTAAAATTATTAAAATACTTTCAAGGAAAAAATTAAAATCAAATATGAGAAAAGTTTTTCATCTCTCAACATGCTCTACTTGTCAAAAAATTTTGAAAGAAACCAACGCCCCCTCAGTATGCACGCTGCAAGATATAAAAACTCAAGCAATCGGTGAAGAAGATTTGGATTGGCTGGCATCAAAGGTAGGCAGCTACGAGGCTCTATTCAGTAGAAAAGCCCTCAAATACCGTGCAATGGGCTTACATGAAAAGGAGTTGAGCGAAAAAGATTATCGAGATTTAATCTTACAGGAATATACTTTTTTGAAACGCCCCGTCATTGTCGTTGACGAACACGTTTTTGTGGGCAATCTTAAAAAGACAGTAGCGGAAGCCAAGGATTTGATTATTGGTTATTAGTTTTTGGTTGTTAGTTATTGTGCAAAACCAACAACCAATAACCAATAATCAAAAATCAAAAATTATTTACATTGCAAATAAATAGGTGCTGTGAGCACACGATTACTCTCATGCCCTGCCCTATCTTTGATGTAAACTTCATAGACGAGAGTATCAATCGGCTTTGTAGTAGATGCTTCGCAAGGAGGGAGCACGTTGCAGCACGTTGTGAAAAGTAATAATCGAATATCGCCTGAAATACCGTTACCTGCGCCTTGTTCAGGTATGTATGGGAGCCTAAAACGCTCCGCAGGTTTATTATCCCTTTTATCCGTTAAAAAGATATTGATAATTTTCGAGCTATCTTTGTTTGTTTCGGGCACGCCTAAGTCACCGTCGCCATCCGTAAAAGTGAGGGTTAAGAATAGTGAATCTTCGGTACCCAATCGCCCTTGACGCATCGTATTTTTACTCAAACCTTGAAATTTGATTTGAGGTTCGACAGGATAATCTGGAGGACTGATACAAGCCGCAAATGCCATTATTAAAACACCAAAAAGTAGAACTCCATTTTTCATAACTTACTGATTTTCAAAGATTTGAGAGACGTTTTAAAAAATAAAATACTAAATATCACCAATTCTTCAGCAAAAAAGAACGGTGATGGCATCTCAACTGAAAAGGATTTTGAAGATCTGGCGTTTCAGATTTTTGAGTACCAATACAAATATAACGCTTTTTACCAACGATATTGTTCTCTAATTGGTAAAGAGTTGTCAAAAATTAATCAACTTTCTGAAATTCCCTTTTTACCCATTCAGTTTTTTAAAAATAATATTATTAAAACGGGCATTTGGAACGAAGAGTTCATTTTCACCAGCTCCGGCACTACAGGCATTACCACCAGTCAGCATTTTGTGCGGGAGTTGGATTTTTACAATCAACTCACCATCCACGGTTTTGAGCGTTTTTATGGTTCAATAAATGAATATTGCGTTTTGGGTTTACTGCCAGCTTATCTTGAAAGGTCTGGTTCATCGCTCGTGACGATGGTTGATGATTTTATAAAACGTTCTTCTTACCCTCAAAGTGGCTTTTTCCTTTATAACTACGACAAATTAAACGAAGTGTTATTAAAAAATAAGGAAAATAATATTCCTACCTTATTAATAGGTGTCAGTTTTGCGCTTTTGGATTTTGTTGAAAAGTACCCATTGGATTTTCCAGAACTCATTGTCATGGAAACGGGCGGTATGAAAGGCAGGCGAAGAGAAATGATTAGAGCGGAGCTGCACGAAGAAATTAAAAAAGGATTTAATACACAAGTCGTTCATTCTGAATATGGTATGACAGAATTACTCTCACAAGGCTATTCAAAAGGGCAAGGTGTGTACCGAGCCACTCCGAGCATGAAACTATTGACGAGAGACATGAACGACCCCCTCAGTATTTTACCGAATATTGGGCGATTAGGCGTAGTAAATATCATTGACTTAGGAAATCTGGACACTTGCAGCTTTATTGCCACCGATGATTTGGGAAGAATATATTCCGATAATACTTTTGAAATACTGGGCAGATTGGATAATTCAGATATTCGGGGTTGTAACTTAATGGTGAGTGATGGGTGAAAAGTGATGGGTAATGGGTGATGAGCGATGTATTGTACTTTCAATATAAAAATCACTCATCGCTCATCACCTATCACCCATAAGTTCTATCCTCCAGTTTCTACCCTCATTTGGGCGATTTGGCTATCCCATAATTTATTAGCACCTTTTACATCTTTCACGTCACAGAAGTCAGTGATAACAAGAACAGTTTCTTCAGTAATGGGAGATTTAGTAATTCTGAATTCCAAATATTCATTCGGACTTGGAGCATCTTCCCACTCAAAGCGAAGAAGTTCATCTTCCCAGTCTTCAATCAACGAAGCTTTTTGTTCATCACCGTCCCAATAGAATGTATAAACATTGCCACTGATATCAACTTCATCGCAGAACCAACGCACCAGACAAGCCGGTGTTGTTAAAAACTGATAAACAATAGTAGGTGAAGCTCGAAAAATATATTCGATTTTGTACATCGTACGTTTTGCAGCCATAATAAATAAGAATACTTTTAAGCGAATTTTTAGATATTAAAAAATCACTTTTAAATAAAATATATTAAAAAGTTTTTGAAATCGGGTAAATAAAGTATTAATTGATGATTCCGCCAAATATTTAGCGATTTTTTTTTATTTTTTTTAAAAAATTAAGAATTTTGTTTGGTTTAAAATGCTCGATGTTCTCTTTACACAAAATTTTATTTTGTGACCAATTTATAAAATTAGTGTCTTTTATACAATAATTATATTGACAAAGCTGACTAAAATGTTTACTTTTGTGCGAAATTTGCGAAAGCACGTCTTCTCCACTATATACTTATCATTTTATTGAGTCCGTTCTCCCATACCAATGAAAAATTTACAGCGTGTGAACATCCACTTTGACTAACAAAAAAAATAAAAAAGAGGTACTCCTAAGGCATGAGACAACTCAAAATTACCAAGTCCATCACTAACCGTGAGAGCCAGTCGCTCGAAAAATATTTGCAGGAAATCGGAAAAGTTGACCTGCTCACTCCTGAAGAAGAAGTAGATTTAGCTAAACGCATCAAACAAGGCGACCAAGCTGCACTTGAAAAATTAACAAAAGCCAATCTCCGTTTTGTGGTATCTGTGGCAAAACAGTATCAAAATCAAGGTCTTTCTTTATCTGACCTTATTAACGAAGGCAATCTGGGCTTAATTAAAGCCGCTCAACGATTTGACGAAACGCGTGGATTTAAATTTATCTCTTATGCGGTTTGGTGGATTCGTCAATCAATTCTACAGGCTTTGGCTGAACAAAGCCGTATTGTGCGCCTTCCACTGAATAAAGTGGGCTCTTTGAATAAAATTAATAAAGCATTCTCTGAACTTGAGCAAGAGTACGAGCGCGAACCATCTCCTGATGAATTAGCTCTTTTACTCGAAATCACGACTGAGGAAGTTGAAACAACTTTGGGCGTTGCTGCGCGTCACGTATCCATGGATGCTCCGTTTGTAGATGGTGAGGACAATTCACTATTGGATGTTCTTGAAAATACAACGACGCCGGGAACTGATACAGCCCTCGAATACATCGAATCGCTTCGCCGTGAAATCGAACGCTCACTTTCTACATTGACTGACCGCCAAAGCGATGTCATCCGTTTGTACTTCGGTATCGGCGTAGAGCATCCGATGAGCCTTGAAGATATAGGTGATAAATTTGGTTTGACCCGCGAGCGCGTTCGTCAGATTAAAGATAAAGCCATCAATAAATTACGTTCAGCATCAAAAAGTAAGTTGTTGAAACATTATTTAGGTTCTTAATTCCGTTTTTTACGTTAAAAACCTACAATCCACCAATCATTTAGTTGATTGGTGGATTTTTTTTTGTTTGAATTAGGATTAATGGAATTTAAAGGATGTTATAGGATTCAAACAACGCCTAAAATCCTAAAACATCCTTTAAATCCCATCAATCTTAATTCAAATATTTACACTTTATCATTTATTTTTCCGTTTAAAACAAATAGCTTAATTTTACCTTTATAGTTTAAATAAACTTCCAAAATGAATAAAAGACTACTAATTCCTTGTTTTATACTTCTTTTTCATCAATTCACTTTCGCTCAAAAGTACAGCAATGAGTTTTTAGCGATTGGCGTCGGCGCGCGGGCACACGGTATGAGCGGTGCAGTGGTTGCCACTTCAAATGATGTATTTTCGTCATACTGGAATCCAGCGGGACTGAATGCCATCGAATCCCCTTTCCAAATTGGAGCGATGCACGCCGAATGGTTTGGTGGCGTGGCGAAATACGATTATTTAGGCATTGTAAAACCCCTCAATTCTGCTAAAAAAAGAGTGGTGGGTGTATCGGTCATCAGAATGGGAATTGATCAAATTCCCTACACATTGAACCTCGTGGGGCCTGATGGCAGCATCAATTATAATAATATTACTGAGTTTTCGGCAGCCGATTATGCCATACAAGGCTCCTACGCTCAAGCTTGGAAAAACGTGACAATTGGCGGCAATTTGAAAGTAATTCGCCGCATAATTGGCTCTTTTGCGGGCGCGTGGGGCGTTGGAGCGGACATTGGCATTCAATACTATAAAGATAAATGGCGATTCGGCGCAGTGGGTAGAGACATTACTACTACCTATAATGCTTGGACAGCCAACCTCACTGATAAAGAAAAACAAGTGTTCACAAGCACTGGCAATGCTATTCCAAAATCATCGGTGGAGATTACTAAACCCACTCTTGTACTTGCGGCAGCTTATGTGACCCCCCTCAGTCAAAAGATAGATTTAACTGTAGAAGCCGATGCAGGTTTTACTACGGATGGTCAGCGCAATGTGCTTGTCAGCAGTAAAGTGTTTAATCTCGACCCGCGCATGGG
>JANPHO010000687.1:0-16487 GCA_031424515.1 Saprospiraceae bacterium | reverse complement strand
ACGCCATCAAGGTAATCATCAAATGATCCAACTGGTAATACGAACTTTTGCTCAATTCCAAAGCTGAATTTGTCAGTTACTCGGAAACTGATACCAGCACCACCTTGTGCTTGTCCCCATTTTCCTTTAACACCAGCAATTTTGGCTGCATCTTTTACTTCACTACCGCCTTTGAGTGTTAGATTAGTTTTTTCAGAGCCGTAACCACCGCCCACAAATACATAAGGATTGATAGTTCTCTTACCACCATCAAAACGACCTGAAGCCAATGCAATCACTAAATCTATTTCACCATTAATGATTGGTGAACTAAATTTGTCAATTGCTTTACCTTGGAAGACGTTGTAAGGAGCATTATTACTTGTACCTTTTGTGAGATAATAATTGACGCTACCTCTAACAGAGAAGACGTGATCTAACGCTTTTCTTAAATAAGCACCACCGCCATAACTGGGTACAACTTTGTTATTGGCATCGGCTTGGGTAAAAACTAAGCCTGTGTGTAGGCCGAACTCCCACTGGTCATTAGGTACTAACTTATATTTGCCGGTTTCGGGAGCTTTTTGAGCACTTGCAGATATAGCAGCACCCATAAAAATAGCTAAAAATAAATTTCTTGACATAGGGTTGAAACTTTAATGAATTAAAAAAGTTAAGTATTCAAAAATTAAAAATATATAAATCGCTTACTTTCGTACAAAAGTATTTTGTTTTTAGGTATGTCACAAATTTTTTTGTATTTTTTTTATACATTCTGTATTTTGATGCAATAATAATATCATTTTCAAACAAAAAACAAATTTTTATAGATGTTTTTTTATTATAAGTTTTTTATTGCCTTGAAAATAATATTAACTAACTTTGTATATAATAATATGATAAATATGTGACACTATTTTAATGCGAATTTCTTAAAAGAAATTTCTATTGTAGATTTCTACTAACGACTAAATATACGTAAACCAGCTGAAAATAGTTCAAATATTTTTAATTTTACTATGAACTATTATGAAAACCAATCACTTATCGAAATAATAAAACTTATAGACGCAATAACGATTAAACAGTCACTATTATGACACAAATCAGCGGAAGAAAAAATAACTTAATCGTTTATTGGCTTCATTTGATTTATTGAAAGTTGTTACGTTCGTTTGCAAAACTTTGTTACTTTCCGATAGCTTTTTTTAATAAAAAAAATTATTGGTGTCAATTTACTTATTGATAACATATTAATTCAATATTAAACACTTGCTACCTCACAAATCAGTAAATCATATTAAATATATGATTCAATGCTATCGATTTCTACTGTCACTATCTTCACCAAACTTGTATTAATCATAATCTAACATTTATCTGGTAGATATTGATTAAATTTCAAAAAGCGTGCGAAAATACGCCTATTTTATTGCAAAGTCAAATAGATTTTTTATTCCAAAAAAAATATTTAGCTAAAATATCAATCATAGAACTTTTTAATGCTCTAATAGGTTATCTTTGTGGTCTAAGTGTTCTTTTAAAATTGGGGCTGACCGGATTCGACAGGAGAGTGACTTAGTTAGTAAGCATGCCGTGATATGAGCCTACATCACGTTAAAATGTTGCTTAAAACTCTAGTTGGCAACTATCAATATGCCATGGCAGCTTAATTCTAGGAATTAAAATGCTTTTGCGTGACGTGCATGACCCCTCGGGGTTTGCTGTTTGCTTGACTCAGCAGCACCACGCATCATCCCGTTCAAGCTAGCTTCTAAATTGTCTGACTTAGAAGCGAAATTCAGGGCTAAGGTTTCAGTCTGGGTGTGTCGTCCAACCTCCCTGAAACTCGAAAACACAAACTGACGACTAAGCATGTAGAAGGCTCTCAAAGGCTTTGTCTGGACGGGAGTTCGATTCTCCCCAGCTCCACAAAAGCCATTAATTTGTTGATTATCAACATTTTAGTGGCTTTTTTTATTTTATTTACGTTTAAAATTGGCGTTTATACTGAGGGGTATCGGAAGATTGGATTCATTATAAAAAAAGCTCTCTCGCAACTTATCTGTTACGCCTAATTCATTCAAAATCAACCATTTAGAGCTAAAAAATACTAAGCCCTTCACTCTTGATTTTGAGCGAGCCAAATCCAATTGTCGTAGAATTTCCTCTGGGTCACTCCACTCTGGATATTTTTCTTGTCTATTCACCTTATAAATAGCATGTGATATGTACAGATTGGCTCCATAGGAATGCTCTTCCCACCAGTCCAAAATTGTCTTGTAATCTACAAGCGGGTGGCCAATGTGAAAATAGATTTCAGGTGCAACATAGTCCAACCAACCTTTTTTGAGCCAATTTAAAACATCTGCATACAAATCATCATAGCCTCTTTGATACGCTTTAGTAAGCGACCCCTCAGGGCTGTCTTCTAAATTGCGCCAAACTGCAAATGGACTTACGCCCAATTGTACCTTAGGTTTATACTTTTTAATTACTTTTTTTACATTGAAAATTAAAGAATCCGTATTGGAACGCCTCCAATCGTTAATATTTTTATGATTCCGTTGATATCTTTTAAAAGTTTGTACATCAGGTAATTCTTCTCCTGCTATTCTGTAAGGATAAAAATAGTCATCAAAATGGATGGCATCTACATCATAATTTTTCACTATCTCCCCTACAACATTAGTCAAATACTTCCATACCTCTGGAATACCTGGGTTAAGCAAATATTCTCTGCCGTATTTAATAATCCAATCTGGATGCGCCAGAAAAGGGTGTTTTAAATCTAAATCTGTCGTATCACCGTCAATTATGGCTCGGTAGGGATTAACCCAAGCATGAAATTCCATTCCATCGCTATGTGCAGTTTCAATCATAAATTTTAATAAGTCAAAATTTTCATCGGGATTTTTACCTGATTTACCCGTTATCCACTTAGTGTAAGGAACTATTTTAGATGGATAAATGGCATCTCCAGACGGGCGAACTTGTACAATAACCGCATTAAGATTCAACGATTTGTAGAATTTTAAAAGAGTTAACCATTCTTTCTTTAGTATTTGTGGATCAGTCGTGGCTTTTGAGGGAAAATCTACTCTTTGGACAGTACTGACCCATACCCCCCTCAGTTCCAACTTCGGGCTTTGTCGCCTTATTGACAATGTATTATCAATCAAAGCATTATTACGAGGCTCTGTTACGTTGATAATCTCATTATCCATTAGATCATGAGAAATTTCGTTAATTGTTTTACCCGTTTTAGTTTGGCAATTAACTGTAATTAAAATTAAAAAGTTAAAAATTAAGAATCCGAAAAGCTTCAATCTTACCATAATTTGAAAATAAAACATTTACTATTTTAGTTATTTTAAGACTCTTAAAATGGCTAAAAGCCACATGAATTTAAGAAAGATTCGATACGAAATCTCACATTTAAGTCATATTCCCATTTTTAAAAGTGAAAAGTTATAATAAAACATTAATAATTTTGAATTAATAAATATATTAGCCCCGCATTTAAACAATCTATAAAGAATGGCTCCTATTTTAGCGGATGAGAATATCATTGATTTAATACGTCGTAAGGATACTAACGGCATATCACTCCTGTATGATAAATATTCATCAGCTCTTTTTGGTGTTATTCTGAAGGTTGTTGGTAGTAGGGAAATTGCTGAAGAGGTACTTCAAGATACAATTACCAAAGCATGGCGCAATTTTGATAGCTATGATGATAAAAAAGGAAGGCTTTTTACATGGCTTATCAATATCGCCAGAAATTCAGCAATTGATGCTACACGAAGAAAAGATTACGGAAGGCAAAACCAAGAAATAGAAAAAGTCGTAAATAGAGTTGATGAGCAACATAATACCTCGCTCAATCCGGAAACCATAGATATGCGAAAGCTGGCACAAACTCTCCCCCCTGAGTATCAGACCTTGATAGATATAATATATTTCCAGGGTTTCACCCAAGCAGAGGCTGCTGAGGCTTTGAGCATACCTTTGGGTACAGTAAAAACTCGATTACGAGCGGCTATACTGAAACTCAAAGAAATGTTTTAAAAACTATTTAAAAATTTTGTCTTCAATGCTTTTAAAATAATTCAATAAGTCAATGAATATTCAGGAATATATAGAATCTGGCATAATCGAACTGTACGTTATGAATGTACTGACAGAGGCTGAACAAGCTGAAGTAGAGGTTTTAGCGCGCCAGTATCCCGATATTCAATTAGAAATTGAAGAGGTTCAGTCAGTTCTACAGATGTATGCACAAGCTCACGCTGTTACTCCTCGGCCTGAATTAAAAGATCCTATTTTAGATAAAATACAATCTTCAATCAACAAGACAGAAGCCACTGAAATACCTGAAAGTACAGATATAAATAACATAAAAAATCCATCGTCACTAAGTTTATCCGCACTCGCTCCTTGGTTATTAGCGGCAGGCTTAGCAGCATCCACATTTTATTTTTACAATAGATACGAAGCTGTAAATAAAGCTCAAAAAGAGTGCGAAGAAACACAATCGCTGAACGATCAAAAAAATAAAAAAGCTGTCGCTGATGTTCAGCAACAATTAGATATTCTTAAAAGCCCCGACACAAAAGAAATAAGCTTGAAGGGATTGCCTATATCCCCTTCTTCTATCGCAACGATATTTTGGAATGCTGATAAAAAAGCAACTTATATAGCCATAAGAAATCTGCCCAAACCACCCGCCGATAAGCAATACCAACTATGGGCTATTGTTGATAAAAAACCCGTCAGTGCTGGAGTATTGAACTATGACTTAGCCAGTTTACAGTCCATGAAAGGGTTTGAAACTGCTGAGGCCTTTGCAATCACTCTTGAGCCGCAAGGCGGTAGTGACGCACCAACTTTGGATAAAATGTACGTATTAGGTACACCTTAATTTTTCTTCCCAATCTATTTTGTATTCCACTTTTTCAGTTAAGTTGTATTAATCTGAATAGCCATATTTGCGCAAAAAAAAACTTCTCTAAATTCTTTTTACCCTACCTATAGAACTGAGTATTGGTATTTTTTAAAAATTAAAATCAAATCAATACTTTATATAAAATATCATAAGCTACTCATTATCAGCATCTTATAAAAACATTAAAATTTTTTTAAATATTTTAATTAAAAATAAGTATCTTTTTAAAAATCTACAAAACCAAACTACCCCCTCAGTACGTAAGTAAAATTGAGACTCAAATTATACTTTATATATAGTACTTACACATACCACCATTTATTTTACTTTGAGATAATCGTCATTTTATTTACCGAACAGCTATATCGAATTTAACCCATTTCTGTTGTTGAAAGTGGCTTCATAGTTATGTGTGCACATATAGCTACAAGCATACTCTATTGTCTAAAACGAATATCCCTATTATTCATTTATTAAGCTTTTTAAAATCTTTTAAATTAATTAAAATGAAAAACATTAGAAAACTCTTATTTAAGGCAAGTATAGTCTTAGCTCTAATTGGTTCTATTGCTTATTTTGGTGTCGAGACCCGTTATCTCGAAGCATCAAGTCACCGTGAAGCACCCATGATAGCCGAAGACCCTTTGGCTGATAATACCGATTTATATGCCTTCAGAAGCCCTGACAATCCAAATACGGTTACTTTAATTGCGAATTACATAGGTTTGGAACTCCCTCAAGGAGGTCCCAATTATGCAACTTTTGGGGAAAATATCAGATACGAAGTACACGTTAAAAATGATGCTTCTAAAGCTGATGATGATATTACTTATAGATTCACATTTACAAAAACCAATGAGGATCCAACGACTTTCTTCAATATTCGACTTGGCAAACAAAATTTAAAGACAACTTACACGCTCGAAAGAAGAAAAAGGGGTGGCAATTTCGAAACGATTATTCGCAATGGAACTGTACCGCCTAACAATATTGGCCCCCGTTCAATTGAGAATGCCACTTTAGGTTTAGGTAAAACGTATGATCAACTCATGAAAGAGTCCATCGCTACCGCTTCAACGGGTGAAAAGGTATACTGTGGCCCTGCCGATGATCCATTCTTCGTTGACTTAGGTGGTATTTTTGATTTGGGTCAAACCCGTCAAGATGGTGGTGCTCGCGATGGTGTAGGCTGTTACAATGTCCATGTTATTGCTATTCAAGTACCGATTTCTACTTTACAAAAAGATGGAAAGCCGGTTTCAGAAGCGAAAAATATCCTTGATGGTGACTATGTAGTAGGTGTATGGGCTTCAGCAAGCCGTCCACGTATCACTACTTTAAAAAATGATGGTCTCCCTGCTGAAAGACAAGGCTCTTGGATTCAAGTTTCAAGATTGGGCATGCCTTTAACTAATGAAGCCGTTATTCCAATTGGGCAAAAAGACAAGTGGAATTTCCGTACACCTTATGAGCGTGAAAGCGAATTTGAGCGGTATTTCAATAATCCAGAATTAGGTTTGTACATGGATGACCGCATATTCGGTACTGCCATTCCCGCATTATCCAAACTTCGTACCCAAACTAAATCTCAAACGGTACTCGGAGCTGTTGATTTTGGCAATGAAAAAGATGGTTTATTTGTTATAAAAGGACACCCTGCTACCACAGGTACGGCTCTTGATGACAAAATATTCGGTAATTATCTACTTCGCAAAGGACAACCACGCTCCGTGGATTTATTGCCAATTTTCTATACAGGAGTACCAAATTTAGCGCCTTATCAACTCGCTACAGGTAAAACACCCGGTAATCCATTAACAGCTGGAAAGCCATTTATTAATAACTTTTTACCTACATTTGGCGATATGCTTCGTCTGAATATGGCAACACCAGTTACACCGCGTAACGATCCTAAATTCAGCAGCGATGGTATCATTGCTGCCGCCGTTTTAGGTTTGACAGATCCTGCTTATAATGGAAATAAAGATATGCAGTTCATTCCAAACATGGACGGTTTCCCGAATGGTCGTCGTTTGGAGGATGATGTAACCCGTATCGAATTGCAAGCTGTTTCTGGAGCTGCTTTAGCAGCAATTGGCTTATGGTATGATGATTGGACTATCGGTCAAAGCCCGCTTACGCCTAAGCTTTTAAATGTGTTAACATACACCACTGGAGTAGAAAGCAATGACAAACAATTACAAACCACTTTCCCTTATGTCGCTATTCCTCACAGTGGATTCGGGCTTTGTGGTGGCGTTCCTGCTGGAACTGTTTTCACGGGCAATAATTTGAAGCAGATGAAAGACCCCTCAGTACAACCTGCCAAAACAGGCTTGGGATTGAATACTCCATCAGCTTTAATGCAAGCAGGTCAAAATCCTTTCAAAGATGAAACAACTTTAGATTATCACATCTCCGATGATTCACATGTAAGCATCGTGATTTATGATGTGACTGGTAAAGCAGTGAAAATCTTGGAAGACCAAGACTTACCCGCTGGCAATTATCAAGTCAAATGGAGAGCTAATGGTGTGACTCAAGGCTTATACATAGCTCGAATCTTAGTCGATGGGCAACCTGTACAATCAGTAAAATTAAATAAAGTGAATTAATGGGTTATTGAGGCTGTCTCAAGCAAAAATTGTGGCAGCCTCCTTTTACCCCTCAGTATTTTATATTTTTAATTATTAAAACTTTGTCTCAATATAATTTAATCAATCTACAATGAAAAAGTTAGCCTTTCCCAGCATCATTTTGATATTAATTATTACTCTTGGCTTCGTTTATAAAAAGTATGAACGCGCTAAAGATGAAACACCCTCCCTCAAAGAAAGAAATACCAATATTAGCCTTTCAAGCGAATGGCTCAATAACAAGGAAGCGATGCAGGGCTTAATTGATAAAATTAGGCGCCATCCTGAAGACCTTAAAGCAAAAAATCAACTGGCTATGGCTTACATTCAAGAAGGTCGTATCACAGGTGACCATGCTTATTATGATGATGCAACCCTCAAACTCATCAGCCAAGTCCTTGAAAAAGAACCCAATAACTATGATGCATTGTGCATAAAAACTACCGTTTTATTATCACAACACCATTTCGCAGATGCTTTGGTTGTTGCGAAAGAAATTAGTGTTAAAAATCCTGATTCAGCATTCCCTTATGGTTTATTGTGCGATGCATATGTAGAATTGGGTAAATACCAAGATGCAGTAAATGCCGCCGATAAAATGATTTCAATTCGCCCCGATCTGCGCTCGTATTCACGAATCGCCTACCTCAGAGAAATCCATGGCAATTATGAAGGCGCTAAAGAAGCCATGCTATTAGCCGTAAAAAGCGGTGTGGCAGGTTTAGAGCAAACTGAATGGTGCCGTACTCAATTAGGCAAACTTCATGAAATGACTGGCGATACGGCCACAGCTTCTCAATATTACCAAATGGCGCTTTCAGCTCGCCCCAACTATGCTTATGCCTCGGCGGGATTGGGTCGTTTAGCAGCCCTAAAAGGCAATTATACTGAGGGGGTATCCTATCTCGAAGATGCTATCAAAAATGTAAAAGATCCAGCTTTTTATGAAGATTTATCCGATATATATATCCTTCAAAACCAAAGAATTAAATCAGAAGAAGCAGCAAAAACAGTTATTAGCTTGCTGGGCGGTAATCACAATAATACTGTGGATCATCTTCAAAATGATAAAACAACTGAACACGGGCACTATTCAGCCAAAGAGTTAGCGGAAGCCTCTCTAAAAATTGGTGACCTATCCCACGCAGTTGATTATGCCCTTTTTGAGTATAAAAATCGCCCCGATAATATCGATATCAATGAGCTCATGGCATGGGTTTATTTTAAAAATGGCGAAGACGCTAAAGCCCTTCCTTTTATTGAAAAAGCATTGAGTACAGGCTCTCAAAAAGCATCTTTATTGTGGAAAGCGGGTAATATTTTATTAAAAAATAACCAAAAACAAAGAGGCGAAGCACTTGTTAAAAAAGCACTTCAAATCAACAAGTATTTACAACCTGAGCTCATTTAAGGAAAGGTGAAACAATAAAAGTGCATTAGCAAACACTCGAAAAACTAATGCACTTTTATATTAGCTCCAATAATTCAACTTACATTTACAACCAATGAATAGTTTCATAAAATTGATAATAATAGGCATTTTAGCGGGTATTACTGTTAAATTCCTCTGCATTGAATCATTCATAGTTCCGTCCGAATCCATGTATCCAACCCTTAAAAATGGTGATATTGTGTGGATTAATAAATTAAATTTCAGTCATTTTAATAAAAAAACTATCGTTGCCTTTGAACGAAATGGTGAAAATTATGTAAAAAGAATCTTGGGCACACCATCTGATTTTGTATATAAATCAGTTGGAAAGTATAGTATGATAGCTGATATAAATATCTTAAATCAGCCTTTTTTCATCATTCCCCAAAAAGGTCAAAATGTACATTTAGATAATACCAATTCTGACTTTTATCTGCCTATTATTGAAAGGTATGAGAACGTACAAGCAGGAAAATTATTAGATAAAATATACATAAATAATTTAATTTCAGATAATTATACATTTAAACAAAATTACTATTTCGTTCAAGGTGATAATACTGAGGGGTCGATAGACTCAAGGGAATGGGGCTTAATTTCTGAAAACCAACTCATTGGTACTGCTTTTTACATTCAAAAAAAGGCAACACCTTAATACTTTCTGAGTCTATAACACCAATAGTTCCGTAGTTTTTAGTTTTTGGTGTGTAGTATTTAGACCACTCAAAATAAAATTTCGTTTGATAAGAAAAATTCGACTTAGACAAAATATTGAATTGTTTTAATTAAAAAAACGGAATTTATTTTTAAAAGGCTAAACACTACACACCAAAAACTAAAAACTACCAAACTGTTGTAACACTCTCTTTTAATATAATTAAATGTACAATACTCCCTAAATAGGTTACACCATACTCATCATATTTCAGTATATTTGTGACTTGTACAAACATTATGAGTAGTTGGGTTTAATAACCCTTAGCTCACATCAAAAAAACTAAGACTATCCTCAAATGAAACGATTTACATTCGTTTTATTTTTTTTACTTATATGTAAAATCATTTCTTTCTCCCAAAGCGAAGGTTGGACTTCTACGTGCATGCCCAATGTTCCTAAAGTATCAGAAATAATGATTGATGCTTATGGTACCGACGAATTTTTTAGCGAATACATCATTTTAAGAGTCGGAAATCAACCTTTTGATATAAAAAACCTGAGCTATAAAGTAATAAACCCCGTCAATAATGCTTTTATTGGTTCTGTAAAAATTGAAGATAACAGCACTAATTATATCGCTTTAAATCAATTATCCACTGGAGTTGGTAATAATTGTCGGTTCGGAACCGTATTTAGGGACGTTTTCGCTACACCTTATAATGGTATTGTGCCGCCTCACTCAGCTGTTCTCATTTTTAATAATAAAGACAGTGTTGATTTAAGCTACCTTTCGAGCAATGCTTTTGCGAGCCTTTGCGGGTCAAAGGTTTTTGTGGCATTCGGTACTATTAAAGCCCAATCTCCTGGAGTTTCTATTTTCAGAAACCATCCACGCAATGGTTCTTGTGGCACAACAGGTTGCCTTCGTCAAATTCAATTTCAATTTGAGGGAGCCAATGCCCCATTTTGTACCCAAATCACCTATGATTTTAAAAATCTGCCTCATTTAAACACTTCAAATCCACCTGATGGCTACGGTGATGGTTCATATATTCGCCCTAAACCCGATGGAACAATCGAATATGGTGGTGGCAATTTGACAGGAAATGGCGTTCCGATACCACCCCTCAGTATGTTGTGCCAAACACCTCCTCAACCTGATTATGGAGCGGGGTTTTGGAACGTTACAGTATATGATGGACTCAATAATTTCACCAATTTTACTGGTTTTTATCAAGCAAAAGGCAATCATGAGCCGAGTTTAGCAGCTAATTTGGGTAGTTTTGAATACAATACCGAGCGTGATGGCTGGAAACCCCAAGATTCTCCTTCGGAGGCTCATTCAACTTATGGCGCATTGGCTTCATTCGATGGCTGCAATGTAAAATCAGATAGTTTCAGTATTATTGCTAAAAGAAGAGGTTTCCCATGCGCTAATTATGATATTCGTTTGATAAAATACGATGATTTTTTAAGGTTTAGAATTGATACTAATGGAGACGGCACATGGGATTTTGACCAACTTTTTAACCGTCCTACATGCTCATCGGGTTGTGGCACAGATATTTGGCGAGGAGCCCTTAATTCCGATTCTAAAATTGAAATTTGGGGTTATGACATCAATAAAGACTATAAAACGCACATCCTTTTTAATAAAAACCCGAATTCAGCATCCCCAATCAATATAAATTCGACAATTATTCCCACCGTTTGTGGCACTTCAACTGGCAATATTTCACTTAATCCCACAGGTGGTATCGCTCCTTATTCTATTCAATGGAAAGGCGCAACTTCCGTAGCAAATAATAGTACAAATGCCAGAAATCTTAGTTCAGGTGTTTATCAAGTGAATATAACAGATTCCAAAAGTTGTCGAGATTCAACTCAAATATTGGTCAATCAAATCACTGGAATCATTGCCGAAGCTGGAAAAGATACCGCTTATTGTGCAGGAGGCTCAACTATACTGAGGGGAGCCAGTAACACGCCCAACAGCCAATTTGAATGGACTACTTTGGGTGGACAGTTGATTTCAAACCAATCAACGATAAGTGTAAGCCCTTCAATTTCAAGCTATTATGTTTTAAAAGTAAGCGATACCAATGGCTGTTTTGATACCGATACAGTATTTGTAAAAATCAATGATTTACCTTTTTTAACTTTGACTATTTCAACATCTGACACTATTTGCAACGATGCCGTACCAAATTTAAAGGTGAATGGAGCTCAAAGTTATATCTGGTCATCATTTCCTCAAATTGCAAGTTCAGCATTAAGCAGTACCACTGGCGATAATGTTTTTCTTTTCACCTTACTTTTAGCGGCTCCTCAATACCTCATGAAAGTTGAAGGCACCGATGCAAATGGCTGTAAAAATACTGCCCAAACTACATTGGTAATCAATCCTTTACCCGTAGTGACCATTCAACCTGTAAAAGATACTCTCTGCACAAATGGCGCACCAGTTTCATTGGTAGGCACACCCGCCACGGGAGGAAAATATACTGCGGTACGTCTGCCATTAGCAAACGCTTGTGTAGGTTGCGTAGTAGGAAATACTTTTTATCCCAATATTTCAGGCATTGGAACATTTACCGTCAACCACGAACTCATCAGCAATACGGGTTGTAAAAACGCTCCAAGTATAGAAATTAATGTTAAAAAATGCAATACTTGCCTGAGTACTGATACCACCCAACTACAAGCCTTTACTTGTAACCCCTCAGTATTGGGCATAACCAAACGCGTTTTAGTGAATAAATCAGGCTGCGATTCCGTGGTAATTACAACCACAAGCCTTAGTTTAGCAGATACTACTTATTTATCTTTAAAAACATGTAACCCTAATAAAACTGGGCAGCAGATTCTAAAAAAATCAAATACAAATGGGTGTGATAGCATTATTATCGCCAATACCAGCCTCATTCCGAGTGACATAAAATATACTATAAATCGTTTAAAACCAATTAGTTGCGTAGGATTTAGTGATGGTAGTTTTGAATTAAAAAATATCACTGGTGGTACCCCTGAGTATAAAATCAATTGGAGCACTGGCGATACAAATTCTCTATTAAAAAATCTGAAAGCAGGTACATATCTACTCACTATCACCGATTCGGAAGGCTGTATTTTGAGTGATTCCTTAAAAATCAATGAGCCTCTACCCCTCAGTATAGAAGCCACAAGTATCCCCCCGAAATGTTTTAATGATGAAATAGGCGCTATCCAAATCGTGGAACTAAAAGGCGGGAGTTCTCCTTATTCACTATTTTTGGATGGTTTAAATAGAGTTTTTAATTCCATCCCATTCACTTTATCCAATATCAAAATAGGCAACTATACCTTAAAATTAACGGATAAAAATAATTGTACAGTTGATACCACCATTCTGATTAAAACCGGGAGGGAATTAATCGTAAAACTGGGTAGTAGCGTAAATATTAATCAAGGCGACAGTATTACATTGAATGCATTCAGTAATTTTCCACTCCAATCCATCAAATGGGTATCAAACGATAGCAATATTTGTAAAACGTGCTTACCAATCACTGTAAGCCCTTTGAAAACGACCGCTTATAACTTGGTGGTCAAAGATTCATTGGGTTGTCAATCATCCGATAATATCACCGTTTTTATCAATAAGCAAGAAAGGGTCTTTATTCCTACAAGCTTTAGCCCAAATGATGATGGGATAAATGACGTTTTTATGATTTATACTGGTAAAAATGTGAAAACAGTGAAAAGTTTCCAGATTTTCAATCGTTGGGGCAACCTCGTTTTTGAATCTTCTAATTTTCTACCCACCGACGCCACTCAAAGCTGGGATGGTACTTTTAACGGAAAACCTTTACCATCCGACGTTTTCGTTTACTACGCAATTATTGAATTTGTGGATGGTAAAACCGCCACTTTTCAAGGAGATCTGACTCTGATGAGGTAATTTTTTATTTAAAAAGATGAACCTCAGGGCATTACCGTTGTTTCTCTGTGATACAATACCCAGTAAAATATGCTCAAAATAGCCTTTTCACCCATTTATAAATACGATTTGCCAGATAATCATCGCTTCCCAATGATGAAATACGAACTTATACCTGAGCAACTGATTTATGAAGGAACCATAACTGAAGAGAATTTTTTTCACCCCAATCCATTATCGGATGAAATCATCATCCAAACCCATACCCCTCAGTATTGGCATCGTTTAAGGCACTTGGAATTGACGGATAAAGAGATTCGTAAAATTGGTTTCCCGATGTCAAAACAGCTAATTGACCGCTGCATCCATATAGCTGATGGAACAGTTCAATGCGCCCTTTTTGCAATGCAATATGGTGTAGCCATGAATATAGCTGGAGGAACGCATCATTCTTTTACGGATAGAGGAGAAGGGTTTTGTATGCTCAATGATGTCGCTATTGCCGCTAATTATTTGATTAACAATAAGTTAGTTCGAAGGGTTTTGATTGTAGATTTGGACGTCCATCAAGGAAACGGTACTGCTCAAATTTTCAGAAACGCTGAAAATAGCTTTTTCAGAAAACAGGAAACAGGAAATACTGAGGTTTCTAACCCCGAGAACTCGGTGGTTTCTAACCCCGAGAACTCGGTGGGCGTGTTCACTTTCAGTATGCACGGAGCAAATAATTATCCTTTACACAAAGAACAATCCGATCTGGATATTGGCTTACCAGATGGCACAGAAGATGGTTTTTATCTAAAAGTGTTAAAAGAAAATTTAGCTTTATTGATTGATACAGTACAACCTGATTTTGTATTTTTAAATTCAGGGGTAGACGTTTTGGAAACGGATAAACTCGGTCGTTTAAAATTGAGTATAAAAGGCTGTCGAGAAAGGGATAAAATTGTATTGCAAGCTTGCAAAACCAATAAAATACCGTTGGCAATCAGCATGGGTGGAGGCTATTCACCTAAAATCGCCACGATTATTGAGGCTCACGCAAATACTTTTAGATTGGCTCAAGAGTTGTTTTTTTAAATAAAAAAGATGAATAGAGCTATTACACATCTATTCATCTTTTTTTATGATAATTTGATTTTATCAATAAGACCAGAGGTCATGCTCGAAGTTAAAAATCTCTTGTTTGATTTTTTCACCTTCGAGTAATAAATCCATACCTTGTAAATAGTCTTGAAGACGACGATTTTGTACGTTGGATTCTTTGTACACATAACTTGAGAAACGGCGCATTTCGAATAAATCCTCCCAAGACATTGGATTAGCATCATTTCCTTCCATGAATGCACGATGCCTTGAAAAATATTCCCGACAATCAGGATAACGAACCCAGAATAAAACCTTTTCAAATAAAAAGTTTCCAGCTTCATCTGTTTCATCTTTCAAAGGAGCAATGCCTAAGATACGCACTTTCAAAGTCGAATATTGCTTATCAAAATACCACTCTTCTTTGATTCTGAAACGTTTAATATCATCAGGATTCAACTTATTAACTACAATTTTCAGTTTTGTCTCATAAGTTATAGGGTCAACCTGCTGAATAGTATCAATGCTACTGCCCATTGTTGAAACCTCTGTTGATGTTAATTTATAAGAAAATTTATCATCATCAGACTTATAAGCTTTTATACCACTGACTGTATCTTGAACACCTTGCAACAATAAAGAGATGAAGGTTTCTTCTGGATACATGAACGGTAAATTCATTTTTTCACGAACGTCAATCACGCGCCAGATACGCTTTCGCCACATGATGTCTGATTCTCTAACAGGTTCCCAAGGCAAAACCTCTTTTTCTAAAATCATTTTAGTCTCAACAATACCGTCAAGAGGTGCATCTGCATCTCTTGGAACACCCGCTCCTCTGGTTTCTGCAGGTTCAATCTTAACATTTACTGGTTGTTGATTGCTCACTGCACCACCACCTGTTGAAGTAGTTTGAGTAGGAGTAGTTGTTGAGGTCGCTGGTTTAGTAGTAGAAGTTGCTGGTTTATTTCCAGTTGTACCTACTTTCGTAAAGTCAGGGAAATCATCGTTATTGTTAACAGTAACGTTCTCGGGAGTCTGTGCAACAGCAAGAGTTGAAATCAAGCTGAACATTGCCAAAGAGAGCCATTTGAAAGTGGACTTCATGTTGCTGAATGACGTGTTTTAAATTAAAAAATGTCTTTTATTCGTTGAAAGTATACCTAAATTGATAGGATACTGAGGGGTCATCCCTCTTTTAAATAACTATTAGTAAAACGTGTCAATACCTAATTTAGTATTTATAAAATGTTAAAATTAGTATTGACACGCTTTTTACCATTAGAAAAATATCGATATTATTTCACAAAAAATGTCATTGAACCCAAATCACGAGCAATTTGGTCACCTGGACACCGCCCTTTAATGTTCATAATGTTATATGTGTCACCTGGCTTTGCTGACGAAGTCAAACGAGTTGCTTCACCATTAATAGCTCCAGTAACATTTGCTTGGCGAGGGTCTTCTCTTTTGGGAACGTGAACCATAACATAGCTTTGAATACTACATTTAGCATCAAAATCAAAGCTTTCCAATTCTGCTCTTATACCATTGAAAGCAGCCATTTCGCCAGAACCTATAACACCTCCTTTTGCTGATTTACCCGCACCATATTTTGCAACTGGATCAGGTATCATTTTAACTCTGAATTTTTTAGTAGCGGTAAATCCACCTTCGCCAGAAACAGTAATTGTAGCTTCACCTGGGCGGGACGCTGTAACATTATAGTTATTAGCATCCACTCTTGAAACATCACAACCACTACCAGATACTCTCAATGAATTACTTGAAATACCAGCAGCTGAAACAGCAATTGGGTTAGTTACACC
>JANPHO010000686.1:0-1528 GCA_031424515.1 Saprospiraceae bacterium | reverse complement strand
AGAGTGGAGTAGCGTTCTGGATTTCTGGATTAGGGAAATTTTGAAAATTTCCCTAATCCAGCTTCTAAAAGTAACGGAGAATTTGCTTTAAAAAATGTTGTGCTTGTTCAATTGACTCATTTTTTCATCAAATTCTTTCAGGATATCTTTAAAACTGTCCATATTTTTAATAAAAAGCGTATCAATTACCAAACTTCGCAGGGATTTGATTTGCCTAAAATCCTCGACATCAAGGGGTCTTTTGAGTTTATTTTCTTCTGATTGAATCATATTTTTTCCCGCCTCCGTGAATTTCAAAGTCTCAATAGCCTCAACGGTCAAATTCGGATTAGACGAAGTCAGTTCTTTTATTCTTTCAAAAATGCGGTCTTGTTTTTCTATTTCCAAGGCAGCCAATTCTTCACTGATGCGTTTTTGTGATTCTTCTTTCTTCTCTTTTTTCTTCCGCTCTTCTTTTTGGTCCGTGTAGCCATTTTTCAAAGCTTGTACGAAAAAGCCAGAAGCGTTGGCTTTAATTTGACCTTCCACTTTTGCTCGATTGGTCACACGGATAGCTTGTTCAATTTGTTCGTCGCTAAATGTTTTCAATAATTCAAAAAATACTGAGGGGGTCACACCCAAGGTTTCAACTATCTTTGGATAGAAGTTTTTGATGCGGCTGTCGTTGGAGGTTTCATCATTTTCGTCGTGGACAATAATTAAATCCTCATTTTGAATATCGGTAGCGAGTGTCTTCATGGTCTCATTCACCATCTGAACGGGTGTGATGACCACCGGCAACACTTTACTTCTAAATTTAATATGAATACCGGTTATTTTTTTACCTTGCTTGATTTTATCCAGTTTTAATATCTCTAAATCCGTGTATTCATTGATTTCTTTTACCGCAGGCGCAATAATGCGCTGATAAAACGTGGCAAAACGGGGATATTCATTCTCTAATTCAAACATCCGTTTCATCTCTTCAAAACCCAAAGTGCGGCTTCCGATACTTTCATATTGTTTTAAAAGCTCATAAAAACGAATAGGGTAAGCGCCTAATTTGATGACATTTCGGATATCATAAGCGGTAAAACGGCTTTGAAGTTGCAGCAAATAGGGTTTTAAGTCAGTTTCAACGGTAACGTCTATGTATTCTTGCTTCTCAATTCCTTTTTTATTTTCCTGCCCCTCCGCCAAATAATCTACCATTCGGATGATGTGGTAAACCTTTTTACGCGCAAAACCTTCGTCGCTGGTATCAAGGATAAAAGTTTTACGCATCAGCTTGTTGGACGCATCGCGCAGCATGTCGTAAGATTGATGGGTTTTGATATTAAAAGTCTTGATAATATCGCTGAACCAAATGCGATACACCCGAAAATCATCATCTTCACGCCGTATTTGTGAGATGACCGAGAGAAAGAACCGCATCTCCCAAATATCAAATTTGAAGCGCGATTCAATTAGCTCATTCGATTTTTTAATAAGGACAATACCTTTATTTTGACTTTTCTTTGCCATAATGCAATGCTGATAATTGAAGCAA
>JANPHO010000685.1:0-2391 GCA_031424515.1 Saprospiraceae bacterium | reverse complement strand
AAAAAAACAACGGATATATCATGGAGAGGTGGTCTTGTAAGTAATTTGAGTTTTACTTTTAATAAAGTATTTAACATAAGATGTGGTATAATTTATCGACAAAAACCAAGGGGGAATACATTAGCCAGAAATAATCAAAATGATCAAAATAATCAAAATGAATGGATAGGTAATACATCAATGACAATGCAATTTTAACACTTTCTTTACTCAATTTTTAATTCAAAACGAAAACTATGAAAAGCCGTATTCGGAGTAATATATTCCTTTTAATATTAACTATTGTTTTTGTAAGCGAAATACAAGGGCAAGTAAAATTTAATGTGACACCGAGAATTGAGGGGATATTTGTCATTGATAGGGTTTTTCAATTTAGCCTTATCAATTTGAATCCTACTGAAATAGCTGAGGGTTATATCAATATCAAAGTTCAAGTAATAGGAGGGGAAGTTGTTTCTCAGTATAAATCATTGCCCCTTAAGGTAAAGGCAACTGAACCGATATTTGGTTCCAATATAGAATGGTTAAACTCTATTGAATACAGCGCATCCAAGAGTGCTGCTCAGTTAAAAGACTTAGGAACGTTGCCATACGGAAATTACAGTATTTGTTATACGTTTATTGGCACTAAAATCAAATCGAGTGTTTACTGTACTGAGGTAAAATCTGCGCCCCAGTTACCTCCTCAGTTGTTAAACCCTCCACATACTTCAGTTGTGAACAATACAACACCACTATTGGCTTGGATACCCCCGATGCCAGATCTCAACTTGAATTATCTGTATTCTGTGAAACTTGTGGAACTTAGGGATAATCAAACATGCGTACAAGCTTTACAGCAAAATGTCCCAATAGTTCAGGAACGTAATTTTGATGGCATGCAATATCAAGTTACAGATATCAACGGACTTAATTTAGAGTTTGGAAAAAATTATTGTTGGCAAGTTGGAGCTTACTACAAAAAAAATCTATTAGCCAATACGGAAATATGGCAATTCAAAGTCGATAGTTCTAAAATAGCAACCCCAAGTGTTGAAGATGGAATGCCTTTTTACTATGTGAAACAAAGTTTAGACGCTGAAAATCTAAAAGTTAAGCAGTTTATAAAAATTGCATTTGATAACCGCCTTAACTCACCCAATTTAAGGTATTCAATTCGAAGTGAAGATGGGAAAGAAGAAGTTTCACTTGAACAAAAAGCGATTAACTTAAATGCGGGGATAAACCAGATATCTTTAGATTGTAAGACAATGAAAAATTTAAAGACAAATGTACCTTATATAATAGAAGTGTATGATGAAAATGATAATAGATATTATTGCCGGTTTACCTATGAATCCAAATAGATATTACTACACAATAATAGCTATGATAGGTGTAATGTTTTTTACAACCTCCTGTCGTCCCAAAGAATTGACGGCTAAACAATATTTTTCTTATTGGTCAAAATACAAAGATGAGGTCAGTGATAAAGAGTTCATCAACGAAACAGAATCAAGATTAACCTATAATTCTACTGAATTATTGGTCTTGAATGATTTAGAGGGTCTTTTTTCAAAAGATAGATATGAAAAAGTGAAGCAAAACTTTTGTCAGCATTATTACTTCACCCTTGATATCTTGAATACCCCGCTCATTAAAAAAACTGGGGATGACTTAAAGCAATATTTTGTAAGGGATAGACAAAAACAATTTACTTTGATAACTGGCACAGACTCTATTCCTTGCGCCCTATATCATCCAGAAATTATTACTGATGGCGAAAAGCAAGTAAGATTAAATCTTGTTTTTCCACGCCCATCAAGCGAACCGTGCGGGACAGAATTAGGACAGGATTTGATAGTTTCTTTTAAAAAAGAAACCGATAGTTCAAATGAGATTACACGATTTGTGATAAAAAGAGAAAAGATTAATCAACTACCAAAAATAAAATTCTAATAATGCGTTTGAACCAATATTACAGTCGAAAATGTGCTTTGGTATTAGCCATAATCTTATTATGTGATGCTATTCATCCTGCCGTCGCGTTAGCATTAACAAGCGGGCCAACACAACCAGAAGTACAAGGTTTTAAGCCCATTGAAGCCACAAATATGGTGGATTTGTTTTCAGGCGACTTTAACTATAACCTACCTTTATTTGAGATTGATGGATACCCGGTCAATCTTACCTATAATTCTAATTCAAGAATGGAAGACGAAGCCAGTTGGGTAGGACTTGGCTGGACGCTTAATCCTGGCGCAATCACCAGAGATATGCGTGGTTTTCCTGACGATTTCAAAAGTGAAGCCATTTCAAAAGAATACAGTTTAAGAAATGATGTTACAATTGGAGGAAAAGTAGGTGTTGATTTAGAGTTTTTCGGTTTAAAGGGTTTTAAAGCAGGGAAAG
>JANPHO010000684.1:0-8389 GCA_031424515.1 Saprospiraceae bacterium | reverse complement strand
CTTGTAGCAACATTATTGGTAGGATTTGTTACGCCCGTCCAAGTAAATGTATAAGGCGTATTCGTTGAACCAGTTGCTGTTGCTAAAATAGTTCCAGTACTGGCGCCATTACAAGTAACATTTGTGATATTTGCTGCAACTGCTACATTCCTCTGCGAAGGCACCACAAATGAATCCACCGAGGAACATGAATTATCGCCTATAGTTACGTAATAAGTTCCAGAACCCAAATTTGGATTAAGATCCGTAGTACCACCACTTGATTTACCATTACTCCATTTGAAAGTATAATTACCATTTGGAGGAGAGCCTCCTGATACGCCAGTGATAGCAATTGATCCATTTTTAACCTCTTTGCACAAAGCAGGAGTAATCGTCTTACCTGTCACAGTAATCGGATTTGCACCAATTGAGCCTGTTACTGTTGCTTGACAACCTTTAGAATCCGTCATTGTACAAGAATATGTACCGCTTGCTAAATTATTGATAGACGTGGTTGTTGCCCCATTGCTCCATAAAAAAGTATATGGCTTCACACCTCCACCATAAACTGTAAGTGAAAGGCTCCCAGTATTAGAACCCAAACATGGATTAACTGCTGTTGGTGGATTAAAAAACAATGCTGCGGGTTCTCTTACAGTCAAAGTATCAAACTTAGTATCTAATCCCGCACTTGTCACTGTTACATAATAAACACCGGCTCTAAGTGCTATAATTTTACCCGTATCACTTGCAGTATTGATGGTACCATTACCTGCGGTAGCGACGTTTGTTGCACTCCTCCATGCATAAGTAAAAGGAGCTCCTGTACCCGTTGGAATAATATTTATCCGACCGGTGAGCCCACCGTTACAAAGCACACTATCTGTGGTATATCTCACATTAACGGATGAAGAGCCTATTCTGATTGAACCTTTTAAGGTATCAAGGCCAAACGAATTTCCATTGGGATCTTCCAGGGTATTTTTTAAAAATACGTCAGGGTCAAAAAATTTCACTGATGTAGAAGTTCCAATAGCTCCGACTGTCTTGAAACATAGTTCAAAAATAGTTGTGCCATCTGCACGAGTAACTCCATTCAAAGCGGGTTCGTTCCAAGATATATTCAGTGTATCATTACTAAAATTAATATTTGTAGCAGCATTAAAACCGGGTAAATTGATATTTCGAGTCCCCACATAGCGCGCTACTGAGGGGTTATAAGTTATGTACAAAGACATGGTTGCCACATTTGTAAAATTTTTAGCCGTCAATCTTACACAAGCCGTATCACCTGATACATTCACTACTTCATCTGATAACTTGAGTGTGACCGTCGGAAACTGAACCCGTTGTGTAGCATTACAACTTACGCCATCCGTAGCAATTATTTCATATTGACCATCTTCTGGTACTGTATAAGTTACGGTAGAGCTATTAGTAGCTACACCACTCGTAACAGTACCTTTTATAGCAGGATTACCAACCTTTTGAATAACAAATGGAGAATAATTTGAACCATCATATTGAGGAAGACCACCAGACACTCTAAAACTACCAGAGCGATTGCCCGGTACTAAGTTACTAATTTGAACCGCATTTAAATAGACTACCGAAAAGGTATCTGTGCCAACTCTATCCGCCACGTTCACATTCACACAAGCAGTATCTGTCGTTTCGCTAATAGTAGCTACAGGTGCTTTAAAATCATAAACAGTAACAGGTGCAAAATATAATTTCAAAGGGTTCCCATTATTGAAACCATTTTGAATACTCCCATTATTAATAAAACTTATTTTACCCGTTGAATCACCTCTCGAAAGCCACAATCCTTGAGAAGGGGCAACACCATTAAATGGCGATTTTTTAATACAAGGATCGGCTTTGATGCTTGACAATGCCGTTCCACTCACCCTTGGAGGACAATCGTAAAACAGATATCCAACACCCGCAGTAGTAGTAGGAACTGGATCTTCTGATAAAACCGCATTTTGGTTGGTAACAAGAAGAGTATCACCTAAGCAAAGGAATCGTTTATTGGCTTTGTTATTAGCGCCCTTGGTTCTGGTGGTAGTACCAGCAAAAGCCAATCCTCTACAAGCTAATGGAGAGCGCGTTTGTAAACTGGGTTTTACAGCCATTACTTGCTCAGGCTTTTGCGCATGAGCAACAACACCCACAAATAAAAGTGTTAAAATCGGTAAAAAACGTTTGAACATCTATGGTAATTTTTAGAAAAAGATTTATCAGAAAGGTCGCAAAAATAAGCATCTCCCCTCAAAGCATCAATTAAATTATATTCATAATCGTAAAATTATGATAATCAACTTTTTATGCTGTTAAAATAGTTTTGATTTTAGATTGAGTTTTGTCTTAAAAAAAACGTCTTTTGATTTTAATTTATTGCCTCAGAATCGTTAATACTGAGGGGGCATGCTCTATATTCAAAATGGTTGCCGAAATTACAAAAGTCTAATAACTTTTGTAAAAGATACCTAATTTTCATATTCCGCTGCTTCTATTAGTTTTGATTTTTACTATTCGCAGCAAAAAAAGAGCCTATCATGGATTATTTTTTATTTTTACAAAAAATTCAACCATTTTTAATATGAATCGCAAACTTCAATACTCCATTATAATTTCCAGTACTCTTGTACTAATTTTAACGGGCTTTCAATTATATAGTTTACCTCTTTGGTCTTGGTGGACATTGCCTTTTATTGGCGCATTTTGGGCATTAATCATTGGTTTGAGATTAAACAAGTACAATCCAAAATGGTTAATGCTCTCTACATTAAGTGGTATACTCTTAACATTCGGCTTCCCCGTCTCTCCTCTAACACCTTTAATTTTTATTGGATTCATTCCTCTTTTAATAATTGAAAAAGAACTGCGAGAAAGTGCATCCAAAGAAGGAATCTTAAAATATGCCTACAATGCCTTTGTTATTTGGAATGTCGGTTCCACTTTTTGGGTTGCGAATTCCGCTTTAATACCCGGTATGATAGCCAATTTTCTCAATGCCTTATTTATGGCTTTTCCGTTTTGGTTATTTCATAAAAGCCTCAAATTTAGCTTTTTTAATAAATATTTAAAATATACTTCATTCGTTATTTTTTGGTTATCATTTGAATACATCCATCTCAATTGGGAAATTAGCTGGCCCTGGCTAACGCTCGGAAACGCCTTCGCTCAATACCCAAGTTGGGTACAATGGTACGAATATACAGGCGTCTTTGGGGGCTCGCTCTGGATACTTTTAATGAATATTGTCCTTTTTAAAGCCATTGAAAATAAACTTTATTTAAATTTTTCTATTAAAACACCACTCATTCAGTTAATTTTAGGATTAGTGATACCCCTCAGTATATCGACGTTTTTAGGCACTCAAACCATTAATTTTACGGATAAAACATCGGTCGTCATCGTTCAGCCCAATTATGAGCCGCATTACGAAAAATTCAGCACACCCGATGAAGTACAGTTAAAAAAAATCCTCAATTTAGCCCAACAAAAAATTGATTCTACCACGGATTATTTCGTGCTACCTGAAACGAGTTTTGATTTTCACAATATTCAAAATTGGCAAACCAACCCAACCGTCATTGAGCTTAAAAACTTTATCAATCAATATCCCAAATTGCACTTAGTCACTGGCGTGGATGCCTTAAAAATTTATGCCTCTTACACCACTCAAAAACCCGAAAATCTTGCCAGTTCCGTCAGAGAATTTGATAACAAAGATGGTTCTTTTACCTATTTTGAAGTTTATAATGCCGCTACTCAAATTACCGCTGGTTCGGATGATTTACCTCTTTATAAAAAATCTAAACTCGTACCTGGTCCTGAAATCCTGCCTTATGGTATCCTTTTTATATGGTTAAAACCGCTTTTTAAAAAATTTGGTGGCACTGTTGGTGGCTTGGGCGGACAACCCGAAAGAAGTGTATTTTGGAATAAAAATGGTAAAACAGCCATTGCGCCCGTTATTTGCTACGAATCTATCTACGGTGATTATTGCGGCGGTTATGTCAGAGCGGGTGCTAATGCACTCTTCGTGGTTACCAATGATGGGTGGTGGGACAATACACCCGGTTACAAACAGCATGCAGCTTTTGCTCGTTTAAGGGCAATTGAACTGCGCCGCACGGTGATTCGTTCAGCAAATACAGGCACCAGTTGTTTTATAGATGCTTACGGGAACGTTGAACAGGCTACCCCTTATGCCGCTGATGCTGTTATTAAAAAAGACATTGAACTTAACAGCCAACTCACTTTTTACGCTAAAATGGGTGATATTATTGGTAAAATAGCCGCTTGGTCATCATTAATCTTGATTTTAATGATGCTTTATTTTAAAGTTGCCAAAAAAGAGTGAGTTTTAACATGAGAACTGGCCACCTTTTAATAAAAATTACTTCACCGATTTTCCCCAGTTATTTAATTCATGCTCACTCCATAGTTCAGGATAAAAAATCACCCGTTGGTTTTTAGGAGGCATATATTGTTGCCAATTGGTTCCGCCGGTGGCTTCTATAGTCTGAGGCCTATTTTCTAAATACCGAACGGCAGAACGGAAATGCGAAAGCTTCCATCGAACATTGATATTTATATCAAACTGTTTGAGCATACCCCTCAGTATTTCATCATTTTGTTCTGCTTCCGATAGCTTTTTAAAGGATTGCCAAAGGTTTTGTTGGGTCATATTCTCGGCAAGTTCAACGAACTGCTTAGCATATTTTTTTTCAAATTGCTTCAAAGTCAAAGTCTTTTTACCCGTAGCCAATTCGGTTGCCCCTTGTTTCCAATATAAAGATTCATATAGTTTATTATGGTCTTTTTCATCTTTTAAAAACTCTTTTTTAGAAAAATGAAGTAGATTATTAAAATCCGTACTCATAATTTCAATACACCGAAATTGGGCAGATTGAAAACCACTCGCAGGTAAAAGGCTCATCCTGAATTTTAAAAACTCGTCTTTATCCATCCCATCTACCATAATATCATAAGACTGAATCAATTGCTCAAAATAGCAATTAACACGCTCAATTTGACGTCTAAATACTGAGGGGGTAGAGATAGCTTGCTCAATAGCATCCAAAGTCAGACGAAAATATAATTCTGTGATTTGATGATACATAATAAAAATGCGCTCATCGGGGAAAGGAGTCCTTGTATTTTGAAGACTCAGTAGTGTATCAATATGGATATAATCCCAATAAGTGAGATAATCGGCATGGAGCAAACCATCGAGGTAAGATTGGATATCCTGCCCCATTGCCGCAAACTTGGCTTCGAGCAAATCGAGCCGTTCGAGAATGTCATGTGTCAGTTGCATAATAAAAAAGGTGCGCTGAATATAGCTTTCAGCATAATTTGATTTTGATTTGGTATTGGTTATATTTGCTCAATTCTACTTTAACAGTCATTAGATTTACTGCAAAAAAAAAGAGCTTAATCAAAGGTAAATTTTTTTCTAAAAACTATGCCCGCATAATTTTGTTAAACGAATAAAACAATCAATTTTTACAAGATGAAAGTAGCCGTTTTTAGAAAAGCGCATTTTAATGCTGCACACCGTTTGCACAATCCAAAATGGTCGGATGAGCGCAACAAAGAAGTTTTTGGATTATGCAATAATGCCAATTATCATGGGCACAACTATGAGTTAGAGGTGCAAATTATAGGCGACATTGACCCCGAAACGGGCTATGTGTATGATTTGGGCAAGTTGAGCGACATTATTAAAAAAGATATTGAAAAGCGATTTGACCATAAAAACTTGAACTTAGATTGTCCTGAGTTCAAAGATCTTAACCCTTCCGCAGAAAATATTGTGGTAGTAATATGGCAAATACTGAGGGGTCAAATAGAAATGACTTACGACATTAAAGTCAGGCTTTATGAAACACCACGCAATTTTGTAGAATATCCTGTTTAACTGAATTCTTTATTGAATATGGCAAGACAAAACAGATTCCAATCTTTCAGAAGGCAAGCCAGTCAAGAAGTTGGTTTTGGTATAACACCTACGAATAACCAACGCCTCATGAATAAAGATGGCTCCTACAACTATGAGCGCGTAGGCCTGCCGTGGTATGAGACTTTTAATGTCTTCCATTTTTTTATGTCCGCTAAGCTATCGCACTTTTTCATAGTGGTTCTACTCTGGTATTCTGTCATGAATCTTTTTTTTACAGGATTATACTACCTCTTTGGCGTCGAACATCTAACGGGTATGATTTTCAAGAATGAGTGGGAGCGTTTTACGGAAGTCTATTTTTTTTCAGCTCAAACTTTAACTACTGTTGGATACGGACGCATCAATCCAATGGGTCTTTTAGCCAGTAGCATAGCTTCTCTTGAAGCTTTGGTAGGCCTCTTAAGTTTTGCCGTTTTTACAGGCATTGTATATGCCCGTTTTGCGAAGCCCAAAGCATCGTTTCTGTTTAGTTCAAAAGCAGTGGTTGCACCTTACAATAATATTACTGCTTTGATGTTCCGTTTTGCGAATAAATCAAAATCCAATTTGATGAATATGAAAGTACAAGTGACACTTTCTATCATTGAAATTGATGAAAATGGGGTTGAAAATCGCAAATTTTTTACCCCCCTCAGTCTGGAGCGAGATTTTGTAATATTTTTCCCTTCGAGTTGGACAATTGTTCACCCAATAGATGATACAAGCCCCCTTTTTGGCATGACTCAAGAAGATTTTACAAATTCACAGCCTGAATTGATGATATTGGTAAGCGGTTTCGACGACTCTTTTGATGCTAATGTGCATATCCGTCAAGCTTACGATATAAACGATATAGAGTGGGGAGCTAAATTTGTCAAAATATTTGGAGCTGCCGAAGATGGCCGCCCTTTAGTAGATTTGGGTAAATTAGATTATTTTGATAAAATGCCTATTGAACACCTTATTGGGGAGGTGAAAAGTGAAAAGTGAAAAGACGCTCATTTAGGGCATTTTATTTTTCACTTTTCACTTTTAGTTTTTCACTTAAAATGCTTTTCACCTAATTCTCCAACTCTTTCACTGCCAACCAAGCCAATAAGCCGATGGATAGCTCCAAACTGGATTCTTCAATGTTAAAAGTATCTGTATGCAAACCACTTGTAATGCCCTTTGATTTATTACCTGTTCCCAAACGATAAAAGCAAGCAGGCATCTCTTGTGAATAATATGCAAAATCCTCCGAAGTCATGCGCATAGGTAAATCCACTACGTTTTCAGCACCCGCATATTCAATCATGAAATTTTTAACTTTATCAGTCAACATTTCATCATTAAAAAGGACTGGATAGCCATGTTCGATTGTGAAAATACATTCACCACCCATACCTTCTGCAATACATTCAGCCATCTTTTTCATGCGGCGTTTGGCTTCATTTCGCCATGGCTCGCTGAGTGTACGAAAAGTGCCTTCTATTTTTACTTCATCAGGAATAACATTGGTTGCCCCTCCTTTTGAATTGATTTTACCCAAAGTCAATACCGTAGGTACTGAGGGGTCAGCATTTCTACTCACTATTTGTTGCAAAGCAGTGATAATATGAGCTGCAATTAAAATAGGGTCGACACACTCTTGAGGCATGGCACCATGTCCACCTTTTCCTTTGATAGTCAAATACAATTCATCACTGGATGCCATGTAAATGCCTCCTTTCAGTCCCACTTTACCAGCTTCGAGCGGGGGATGTACGTGTTGACCTAAAATACTGAGGGGTTTAGGGTTTTCTAAAACGCCTTCTTTAATCATAATACTCGCGCCCCCAGGTGTTTTTTCTTCGGCAGGTTGAAATATTAATTTTATAGTGCCTTCAAAATTATCTTTTATTTCATTTAAAATTCTGGCAGCACCTAAAAGGCTTGACGTATGAGCATCGTGCCCACAAGCGTGCATCACACCATCTTTTTTAGACTTGTAAGGCACATCATTTGCCTCTTTTATGGGCAAAGCATCCATATCCGCACGCAAGGCAATCACTCTTTTATGGGGATTACGTCCTTCAATAATACCCACTACACCATTATCTGCCACACCATGAACATGCGGAATTTGGTATTCTTTGAGCTTATTAGCTACATATTTACCCGTTTCTACTTCTTCATAGCTTAATTCTGGATTCTCATGCAAATAGCGACGCATACTGATAACATCACTGTGGTATGACTGAGCAAGGTGCTTTATTTTGTCTTTTAACATAAAAGTATATTTATATAAATGCCAAACATTTATTCAGCATCCTTTCTACTAAAAACTGATAGGAATACAAATGTGATTCGCTATCAAATGCAAAAATAACATAAAACCCTTGCAGCTTCCTAAATTTTATTTCAAAAAAGAAAACTAAAATTATTTTTGGCTCATTAATTGAATAAGTTTTATTTTTAATCTATTTT
>JANPHO010000683.1:0-4167 GCA_031424515.1 Saprospiraceae bacterium | reverse complement strand
AATCAGTGTAAATCTGTCAATATCTGTAAAATCAGTGGCTAAACGGAGCGCAAGCGACTATCTGACTAAGTTTTACTATGATTTTTAATAAAATTTTAGGCATTTTTTAACCACATAATCGCCCACCAAAACGCCTTGTTTTTGTCCATTCGTGATGGCATCCATAAAGTGAATACCGCCGTAAAGCCTTGAAATACCCGCTTGTGTTGCGGCTTCAGTAAAAGATTTGAATGAGCGCGTTTTTAAGCCAAAACGCTCTTCAACGGTATCATCATAGGCAAAATTGTCTCCGAAATATGCCGTTAATATCGTGGCAGAGGTTGACGAAATTGTAGAATGCCCGCTTAAATACTCTGGAAAAGGCGGCGTTTGTAAAAAAGGCTTCCAATTCGGGTCAATATACTTTCTAATTGCCGATTCTGGGCGAATGCGGTTACTTCGGAATTTTTCATCCCAACAACACAGAAAACCATCCATCAAACCAACGGCTACGAGGGTATGAATTTGCATCGTTTTAGCAAAACTCGCTTTCGATTTTTCACAAGCAATACCTGTAATGCCCATCCAATGCGCACCCGGCGATATTTTTTTCATACCCACCATCAAATGCCCATTATCCTCCAAAGCGAAAGGATTACAATCCCAAAACGCAGCGATTTCTTGATGCTCTTCGGTGAGTTTTTGGGCGTAAACCTCATTCATTATGCGGTAAAATTCCGATTTTTTATCTTTTGAAAAAGGGGCGGGTGGGGCAGGCTTGAATTGTGCCGCAGAATCCAAAGTAAAAGGGCGAATGGTGTTAAAATACGGCTCAACGGGCGCCATATAACCCGGTGGCGTCGGATACCACGACCCCTCAGTATCCAAGGGTGTATAGCGTGGATAATTACTGATGCGGTTGTATTTATCCGCCTTCGCATATTTCAAAATTTGAGCACTTATCTCTTGAGCATATTTTAAGGAATTATCTAAAATGGACTTAGAAAAACCTATATTTTGACATGAATCCAAGTATTTTACTTCAAAATCATCTAATATTTTACCCGATGGTTGCATCTTTTTAGCCGTTTCAAGCATGGCTAAAACGGCGGCTAATTCATGTGAAAATGCCCCTTCAATTTTAAGTTTTTCAATCGTTGGAAACTCATTTAAAACGCCTTTCATGGAATGAATGGACGAATCATTTTGAGCCATTATTTCATAACCCGACAAACAAGCGTAGGAAAAAAAACGGGCTGCTAAAGGCGGATTGGTGATGTCATGCACCATTATATCCGTCATGCGGGCTATGACTTTGGGGATTTCGGAACTGGCTAAAACAGGGCTTTTAACTACATCTGTTTTACAACTATTTAAAAAAAATAAAAATAAAACTATTGAAAAGTATCTCATTGTTTGTTCATTTTAAAAGCCTTCAATGGTTGCTGATTTAAACCCAAAATCAAAATATCTTTTAATAAAATAGCACTACGCACATCGCCCGTCAATCTTAAACCAGCTTGGGGTTGGGTGATCGCTGAAAATTGACCTTGACCATCCCCCCTCAGTATAAGACCGTAATTGGCATCGTATTTTCCGAATTTCAAGCGGGCGTGGTTGATATTGCCAGCGAGGAAAATATCCTTTTTACCATCTTTATTAAAATCAAGGGTAGTAATGGTGAAAATCGGTGCAGCTTGGGCTTCAATTGGCAGTGGTTTTTCTTGAAACTTATTGTTCGCATCGCTTAAAAATAAGGTCGTTTTAAGGGTATTGGCTTCCAAACGGGTCGCTCCTTTTAATTCATCGGATTTAAAAACGTCTTTTATGCCTGCTTCGGCGTAGCTTTTATAATCCGTAAAACGGGTGCGCATGATGCTCATTTGGTCGAGAAGTTCATCGCGTGTGATGTAGGGATAGCTTTTTCCTTTGTTATAAAAACAGAGTATTGGGTCCACCGAACCATTATCGTCAAAATCTTTAAAATACAGTTCAGCAGGTTCTTTTTCAGAAGCTTTTAATTGAGAATTTAAACCCAAATTACCGACTATCAAATCCGCTTTTCCATCGCCATTTAAATCTTCGACAAGGAGTTTATTCCATAATCCACTGTATTTTTTATCAAAATAAGTGGTTGTCACGTCCTCCATTTTACCATTATTAAAACTAAAAACGGTAATCGGCATAAACTCACCGACGACGATTAATTCGGGTTCTTTATCATTATTTAAATCCACCCAAGCTGCATCTGTTACCATCCCTATTTTTTGGAGAGCGGGCGCAAGAGTAGGGGTTTGGTCTGTAAAATTGCCTTTTCCGTCATTTATGAGCAACATACTGAGGGGTGTCTCCGGATAACGCCCTGGAATGACACGACCGCCAATGAACAAATCAGTCTTATTATCGCCATTAATATCGGCTGCTCGAACGCAACTTTTACTTGATAAATTTTTAGGCAATGCATTCGGATTTTTTGTAAAATTACCTTTGCCATCATTTAAATAAAGACGGTCTTGGAGGTTGGCATCTTCTGGTTGAAAATTGCCGTAGCCACCACTGCTCACGTATAAATCCATGAAACCATCACCGTTGGCATCAAAAAAGGCGGCATTGGAGTCTTCACTTTGTTTATCTGCTTCAAAAGCGGGTTGAGGTTTTAAATTAAAAGAACCGTTTTTATTCCCAATATATAAAGCACCTGCTTGACCGCTCGTGCCACCGACATAAACATCTTCCAAACCATCGCCATTAATATCGCCTTTTGTTAAACAAGGGCTTACAAATGAAAGCGGATTGGTCAATAAAGGCTGTCTTTTAAAGTCGTTTATAGTGTTTTTAGGACTTTCAAAAGCTATAGGAGAGGTAATTTCATTGAAAATAGGCGTTGATACTGAGGGGGTAGCCTTTGTAGAATTTGAAGCGTTTTTCTCTTCAATTGTCAATAATTTATCGGCTGCGATGTTTTTAATAATCTCCGTTTTACTGCTTTGCCAGACAATTTTCAAAGAGTCAATAGTGGTATTTTGACCCAAACCGAAATGCATTATTGGTGAAACACTTGATTGATAACCCCGCGTTGGCATTTGCTCCAAAAACTGCATAGCCCCCTTGCCCCCAACGGGGCTATGGTAAAGCGTCACTTTAGCACCCAAACCCATGCGATTTTGCCCTTCTCCTTGCAGTTTTACCTTTAAATAATGGTTTTTTACTTGTTTTTCAGCGTCATTTTGATAAATAAAAGCGGTTTGATTGATATTGTTAACTATCAAATCTAAATCACCGTCATTATCTAAATCTGAGTAGGCGGCACCGTTGCTGTTGGATGGTTTTGACGTACCCCAACCGACGTTTTTAAAAGTCAGCCCCCCTTGACCCCCAGTGGGGGAATCCCCATTATTTTTAAACATATAATTATTCAAATTGGAGGACGGGATTTTTTGAACCAACTCTAAGACATTTTGACGCTGGATATTGCGATTATTTTGCATGTAATCGTTCATGTATTTTAAAAAATCCAAATTGGTATAATCTCTCAAATAGCCATTTGTGATATATAAATCTTTCCAACCGTCATTGTCATAATCCGCAAAAAGTGCTGACCATGACCAATCAGTATTAGAAATGCCCGCTAATTGCCCCATTTCACTAAAAGTCAACTCATTTTTAACCATGCCTTGATTGATTTGGAGCATATTGCGCATGTATTGATGCCCAAAACCAACTTTTAAATTAAAATCAAATTTTTCGTAATTATCGGGTGCGGTCAAGAGTTTTTGGCGGCGATTGTCTTCTGGCAACATATCAAGGGTGAAAATATCCGTCAAAGCATCATTATTTATATCAGCGGCATCGCTGCCCATTGAAAATTGCGAATTATGCCCCACGCTCGTGAGAATTTGATTCGTGAAACCACCTTTTTTATTATTGATATAGAGAAAATCGGGAACGGTGTAATCATTTGAAATGTACATATCCGTCCATCCATCGCCATTATAATCTGCCATTGCAGCACCCAAACCATAAGATAAAGCTGAACTTAAAAGCCCCGATTGAGTGGTTACATCTTTAAAAAGCGGCTCGCCATTCGTGTTTTTATCGTGTCTGAAAAGGCGCATTCCGTTGTTTGGGTCGTCTTTTTTCAGCATTTCAGCCGTGGAGGCTTCATCCAAAACTGGGAGCGATTTGGGG
>JANPHO010000682.1:0-6980 GCA_031424515.1 Saprospiraceae bacterium | reverse complement strand
CCCACTAAAATACTACCCCGTAGTTCTTTTCCATCTATGGCTACCCAAACCTTTGCCTTAACATCTAATTGAACTCCAAAATACTGGAATACCAATTTGCCTAAAAATGAAACATTCACATATTTTAAAAAAATAGGCAAGTGAGAACGTGAGATAACTACTTGATAATCAATACCTAAAAAAGAACAAAGTGCCTTTTGTTTCTTGACCATTGACCGATGAATTGAGGATAGATTACCATCTTTACCCCGTAAAAAGGCGAAAATTAGACCGCATAATACAAGACTCATATTATGCACTTTTCCTCTATTATCGCGTAAATCTAATTCTGCATTTCCTTGTAATGCTAAATAAAAACTATTACTTTGCACACATTCGTGGGCTATTTCTTGCATCTTAATTAAGTTTTGGTACACAAAATTAAGATTTTAGCTCACGAATTTCTTTTATAAGAATGCCCTATGCAATGTTATTCTGATTGACTTCAGAGTCTTTCTTACAATAATAAAGACTTGATAGTAAAACCAATACAAGCAGAGCTTTAGCAAAGGTACTAAAATGCGAAAATGAAAATTTCAGTTTCATTGATAATTGATTTTAAAGTGTTAGAAAAAATGAGTTTTTGAACGTTATGATGCGGATTAAAAACGAGTTTCATTCAGCACTTGTGCTTATTTTACGAACAATCAGCCCAATATTTCAAAACTATGTACACTTGTTTAAAATAATGGTTAATATTTCTTATTGTGGATTGAACTTAATGACATTTAGCAGAATCCTGTTCATAATCTTGATTGGCTGCCCTGATGCTACTACCATATTTGAAAGCTGCCAAAGATGAATTGCTGCAATTTATTTCAGCCGCCCCTCCAAGTTGCTCTTGAAGCATTGTTTCACATCTTATATAGGCATTTCGTAGTTTTTCAGCAGCCTCTTTTTCACAATAGTTTGCCACTTGATTTTGTTCCGATTCAGTTGAGTAACTGCTTACATTGTTTGATACATCTGTAAAATCACTATTTCTACTGAGTTTATTGAGTACATAAGTGCCATTTTCCTTGTTAAAAACTATCACCCACTGCAAATATCTTTGCGACAAAGCATAAGCTCTCTGAAGAAAAACCCAATTTTGGCCTGTATTGGGCTCCTTCATAAAAGCATATTTATCGAGTATTTTCTTCTTTTTCTGTGAAAGCTCTTTATAAAAAGCGTTCATGTCAGATATAGACAAAAAGCCTAATAGTTCTGAAGCTCTTTGTTGTACATTTTCGGGGGCTTCACTCCCTTTTTGATTCAATATTTGAGCAATATTTCCCAATTCCTCAATAATTGCAGTTCTTTCTACAAGGGATTTAGATTTATCAAGGAAGCTGAATTTCGCTTGCATTTCGTTAAAAGCGATGATATAATCTAAATAATCTGCATCATTTGAAAGAGCATCAGGCGTGAATTTCGTGTTCGTATTGGTGACAATATTCTCTTTTTGACACGCCCAAAAGGTTGAAATAGCAAATAGCAAAGCTATCGAACCATAAAACGGTAATTTTGAATAGTTTTTCATGATTTGGAATTAATATTTTAGTAAGAAGATAAGTAGTTTGAATATTCCTTTCAAGGAGTGGCGTTGAGGGCATCGTTATTCAAACCCATATAATCCAACGGATTGAGATAAAACATTTTTTTCCAGCCTATAACATCATTATCCCATCGCCAGAAATAGGGAATATCTGTACTAATTGAATAATGCAAATGGTCGGGGCAATTTGCAGCATTGCCTGTATTGCCGACTTTTCCAATCACTTGACCACATTTTACCACGCTAAATGGTTTTAATAATACTGTGTCCATGTGGGCATAATAATGAATGCGCCATTTAGAGCCTAAAATTTCGATAGTATTGCCGCCATTTCCTGTTTTTATCGTGGACAATACGATACCCGATGTTGCAGCTAATACATTTGTGCCTTTCGGTGAAAAAATATCTACGCCTTTGTGTACGATGGATTCTCCCCACGGGTAAAACCAGAATGTGGAATTGTCCCAATATCTTTCCCCATTTTGCTCAACTGGTATTGTAAAGTCTTGTGGTATCATAAAACCTATTAGAAGTACTACAATTGTGGCAACTAAGGTTTTTTTTAGACATCTCAAAGAAGTTTTCAATATGGCAGGCTGTAAATTGTGCTTCATGCGTTAGATGTTTTATACTGAAAAGATATTGTTTTACAAAAAAGAAGGACACCGCTTTTGACAATTAAATCGAACTCATTTTCTTCAATTCCATACTTTCCACGCCCCAATACTGAGGGGGGTATCTCAAAATAAGCAATCAACACATCAGGAAGTTGTATCGGTGTTTCAATAATAAAAACGCCTTTGCTATAATACCTTTCATAAACTGGTGTACTCATTTTATTCTTATCGAAAACAAAAGTCATTGTGTAATCTTCGATAGAAATAGTGGCATCAACTATTTGGTCTTTGTGGGCGCAGGTTTCAAATAAAGTATCGTGTTTTGTGATGAATTTGCAAATTCCGTAGCCATCGCACCCAATTTTTGGATTCCCGAGAACTAATTGCAGATTCATTGTTTTTTTCTCGGCTATTTTTTCCCGCTTTTCCATGTGCTGCTGTATATTGCTGAAAAATTAGTTTTTTCAAGAAAGACCAAGAGCGAAACCGATAAACTAAAGTTGTTGATACAAGTCATCATTTTTAAGTATTCTGTATAAAGTGTTTTTGTCTATCGCTTCGCTCTTGGTTCCTGTTGTTAGACCGTGTTAGCCTCTTGTTTATTCAAATTGTTTCGGGTCATTTAATACCACAAAATTAGCCTTCGTTTATGTGATTATCACGGACAGTTTGCTCGGTTTTGTTAGGGCTAATTTTTGGCATTAATTTGATTTTAAAAATTGCAATAAATTGATAATCAACACTTTAAAATTAAAAACAAGTCAGAAAAAAATTTAATTTTGTATTTTTCTAAAACAGTATTTACTGTTTTAAAAATTTAGTGCTGTAATAAGTGCTGGTGTTTTGACAGTACAAAGTTGCGCCTTATTTTTGAGTCTGTCACGGACAGTTTTCACTGATTTGTTAGGGGCATTTTGAAGCCCCTATAATCCCCCTAAACTTTTTTAATAGCGCATTTTAAAGCATTGACTACCAATTTTTTAAAAGTTTTAAAAACCGTCAATAACATCTTCAACAATACCGAGAATAATCCATAAGATGGTTAGTGTTGTCATGATTTAGGTGTTTTGTTTATTGGTTTTAAAAATAAGTGTTTTATCCGTAGGACTTCAATTGAAAAAATGTGCTTTGTTGTTCTGTCTTTTGTTGATACAAAGGTAGGAGCAGAAATAAGGGAAAGAAAGGACAGTTGGAAGGCTTTTGTTAGCCGCTAAAAACGGGTTTTTTATTATATTCTACAGCATAAAATAATGATTATCAATTCTTTATAAAAATACAGTTATTTAATTTATTATTTGACAGTTCTTAAATTTAATGAAATATTTGCTTTTTATTTTAAAATAAATCACAATAATTAATACATATTACCAGCAAAAACGAAAAATACTATGGATGTCCTCGCACAAGTTGTTCAAGTATTAAGCCGCTACAAACGTCAAAATATTGATGTATTGGACAATGACGACAGCACAAGCCGCTTTACCGAATTTTACCGTTTGATAAAAGAGGGGCGCATCAAAACGGATGAGGAAGCCGCCGTGCATTTTTATGGCGCTAAAGCCAAACCTACTGATAGTAAGTACCGCTTTTTCAAAAGTCAATTTAAAGACAGGCTCTTGAATACCCTCTATTTTATTGATACTGATAATCCGCAGTTCACTGATTTTCAAAAAGCCTACTACCATGCCCAACACCAATGGGGGGCTATCAATCTACTTTATAGAAGAAACATAATTTATGCAGCTGATAATCTCGCAGAACGATTACTTACTGTTTCTATGGAATATGAATTTACGGATTTGTGTGTCCCGATTTTAGAAAGATTAAAAAGTAATCATGCTACTCAAATCGGCAATAAAAAGAAATATGAAGAATTCAAAAAACTGTTTTGGCATTACAAAGCGGTTTGGGATGCTGAGCACATCGCTCGAGAAGCATTTGAGGAGATAAGAATTGAATATGTGAAAACAACTTCTGTGAGACCAGAAACAAGTTTGAAAGCTCAAACTGTATTATATAAATTAGAAGAGCTCAAAGAGGTATGCGATAGCATCGTATTTTTGTTCAATTTCTATATCGTCAAAGAGGCAGTATATTCAGCCAAAAACGATTGGAAAAATGTGTTAATCGTATGTGATGAAGCCCTTGCAGCATTTTACGCCAAACCTTTTACAATGAAAAACTATATCGCCATATTCATCAATCAGAAAGTAATCGCTTTAATGATGTTGCATCAATACGAAGCGTGCGAACAAACGCTCGAAGCGGCTCTGGAATTGCAAGAGGAAGGCAATTCTAATTGGTTTAAAACGATGGAGAAACGAATGCTTTTGGTATTTCGAAAAGCCGCTTATACTGTCCGAAAGGACTCCTTTGGAGAGGGGTATGCCCTATTGAAACAAGTTAAAAACTTGAAAGAATTTAAAAACCTAAAAGACCACAGTGCTGAAATATGGAAACTATTTGAAGCCTATCTCTACCTTATTGCTATGTTGGACAAAACACCGAATTTGGACATAAGCAATAAAGAGGCTTTTGGTTCATTCCGACTGAATAAGTTTTTAAATGATGTACCCACTTTTGCGCAGGATAAAAAAGGGATGAATCTCCCAATTTACATCTTACAAATTGTACTCATGATTTCAGAGAAAAAAATGAGAGCTGCTTTAATTGACCGCATTGAAACCATTGAAAAATACATATTGCGCTACGTTCCCAAAACAGATATTGGGGCGTATCGCACCAATCAATTTATAAAAGCCTTAGTAGAAATTCCAAAATCAGATTTTAAATCCAAAATTTTAGCCCAAAGAACAAAAAAAATCATTGCCGACCTCGCCTCCGTTCCCGAAAATATCATAGAAGCAGACTATAAAGTAGAAGTGATGCCATATGAGCTCTTGTGGGAAACCGTTTTGTCGAGGTTGAGCTAATGTAAAAATAAATCCAGAGTTTTTGTTATATTTTTTATCACTGTACATTGATGTTACTATGGACACTATTTCAACGCTTCGACTCGATAGTCTAAATCACCCCAGATAAGATAGCCCACCCCCTTCTTTTGTATTCATTAAAACAGAGTCATAGGCAAATCATCCGCCTCATCCTTTAGCTCATTTCCTCAGATTCCTTTCTAAAATTTTCTTATCCTCCATAAACCTTGTTAATAACTATTAATCAATAACTTAAAGATTTGTTAATATCACTATATTTGGTAAACTTAGACTCAAGCCCACATGCATTTTTATTCAAAATCTGCGTTAAATAGTTTATATTTGTCAAGACAGACTGATTTCAAGAAATCATTCAAAAACCAAATTCAATAACAATCGTTACTCCCTACAAATGAAAAAACTGCTTTATCTAACCATTCTACTATTGTGTTTTGGCTGCAAGGAATGTCAGCAGAAGCCTACAATAAATTCACCTTCAAAAATCTCCAATGCGCCACACGTCCCGAATCAAATCATCCTCGATGCACAAGATTTGGGGTCGAATTACACTGTCGTCAAGCAATTCCTCGATAGTAACGGCTTTAAAAAAATCGATTCATGCAACTGCTCAAACAGAATCGAACTTTGGAAAAGCGACCAAGATGTGGATGTCATTGGTAAAATATCCGATGCATCAAGCGGTGGTGCAGGCGTGATGAACGGGCAAGCATGGCGACTTACTCCAAATTTTGTATTGACGCCACCTGTGGTTACTCAAAGAGACACACCTCGACAAGATTTTAGGAAACCAACTCAATCCTCAACTGGTTCAAAAATCAAAATTGCGATTATAGATACGGGTATTGACTCCACTAATGTCTATACAAATGGTTTATTATGGAGGCGTACAACTCCAGCAAGCTGCGCTACTGAGGGGGTCTTGGGCTTAAATGCTTCAAACCCGACAAAGCCTGAGCCTTTAGATTTGCAAGGGCACGGTACGCATCTCAACGGCATTATTGGCGGTATGCCTTTCAATTCGGGTACTCAGGGCAATACTACTTTTGAATTGCTAAATGTCAAATTCACGACTGACGGCACAGGTACGGGCGACCTTTTTAAGGCAATTTGTGGCATGTACTACGCCCTTGATAGAGGCGTGCAAGTCATGAATTTGAGTTGGGGCTATGCGGGTGGAGAAGCACCAGAACTGATAAATTCGTTTTTAAAGACGGCTAAAACGAAAAATATGGTGATTATAGCAGGTGCCGGTAATTTCAACAGCAATAATGATTCTTTGAAGTTTTGGCCCGCCTCGTTCTCCGAAAAGTATGATTTTGTCTTGTCGGTGGGTGCTTATGATGCTAATTCAAGTCCTTTAAAATTGTATAGTATGACCAATTTCGGCGGAAGTGTCAGCGTTTTTGCCCCTGGTGTCAACGTGCCCAGTGCATTTTTAGGCAATTCTTCAGTAGCCACTTCTTCGGGAACTTCTATGGCAGCGGCTTATGTCACCCGCGTGGCAGCTATTTTAAAAGTGGCACTTGGCCTCACTCCTACTCAAGTGAAAGCCTTTATTATCGCCAACAGCCCATCACAAATGATTGACGGAAAACCTGTTCGGTTTTTTAAGGCAGATGATGTCCTCAATGCGGGAAGCATATAGTTTTATAAAATTGAAAATTAAAAGTGGGTAATTGAGCATAATATCCATTCTCAATTATCCATTTTTAATTAAAAAGCAGCACAACAGAACAAACCATTTCAATGAAAACATTTCACAGATTGGTTGCCTTCCTTTCCATGGCTTTATTGATAGGAAGTTGCCAAGAAAAAAATCAACGCTTAGTTCCG
>JANPHO010000681.1:0-64333 GCA_031424515.1 Saprospiraceae bacterium | reverse complement strand
CCCGCTCATCTGGGCAGCCAATCAAATGGGCGTTTTACCCGAAAATTGCTTGATGGTGGGCGACACCACCGTGGACATGCACGCAGGCAAAAATGCGGGGACTCAAACTTTAGGTGTGCTGTGTGGCTTCGGTGAAATGGCTGAATTGGAAGCCCTCAAACCCGATTTGATAGTGGAAACGACATCCGAATTGATGCAAGTTTTGGGATTATAATTTATAAGCAATTAAATCTATTTTTCGACCCTCAATGATGCGGTTTTGGGAATTAGATTTCAATGAAAACTTTTCCCAAAACCGTTAGAATTAATTTTTAAATGGTAGATGTGCTATACGCTTATCACAAACAAGATACCACGAGCTGCGCTTTCGCTGCTTTTTTATAATATTATTTCTTACCCCATACAGCCACGCGCGCTTTGCCTTTTCTGACACCTCGGGTTTCGTACCAAAAATCAATTCTCTTCAAGTGGCGCAAACCTCCTACGAGGTCAATCACACGGCTCTCTTCGCCTTGCTTAAATATCCGGCGCAATTGCACATCTTGAACATCACCATTATCAAATTGAATTTTCATGTCCAGCATTTGAAGCGGGGCATCTGTTACCCGAATCCTGATTTGGCGAAAATCATCTTTCACTTGACCAAAAGCAATAGCATCATGGTCAATGCCATAATCCACCCATTTATCGGCAATAAAACGCCATTCGGCCTCGCGCGAAGGTTGTTGGGATGGTGAAATAGACATTCGTTGAGTAGTTACTACTCTGTCAGTGTACTGAGCGCTTCTGCAATTCATAAAAAGAACAGAAAGAAGCAGAATTCCATTTTTAATCGGCATCATCATAGTTATGTTTTTTAAAAGTTAAAAATCGGATTTAATTATTAACTTTTTTTGGACTGTTTAAAAAGTTGAAAGTTTAAAATGAATGAAAAGAGATAAATAATCTAAGTTTTGTGGTATCCTAAAACTTGAATCTATTAACCCCACCGCTTTAGCGTGGGGCATAAAAGTGCCTCCTAGGCTTTAGCCGCTAATATTTCATTATTTAAGTTGAAATTTTAACGGCTAAAGCCTTAAATGTGGATGTCTTTTTTGCCCCACGCTAAAGCGGTGGGGTTAATAGATAAAAATTGGGATACCACAAAACTTAGGTTAAATATGTCATTATAACCCTCCTCCGAAACACGTACTTTTAACTTCGAATCAACCGTTTCTATAACTTAAATTGGCCATTTACAGTACCTTTTTAACTATTCAAAAAATGTATCAAGGAGATTTGCCAAAGAACTGCATAATATTATAATCGAAAAATAGGTTATATTTATGGAAATTAACAATAAAACGCCCAAATACTGAGGGGTATATTTATGTGTTTAAAAATCTTGATTTAGAATGTATCCTCCATGAAAAAAAAGTCTTCATGTCTTTTTCGATTTTTAAAAATGCTCTTCGTAATAGTGGGTTTACTGATTGGTGTGGTGTATTTTTTAACGATAGAAAAAAAATATACCACAATCCACCCACCAACGGTAGGCAATACCGTTTCCGTTTTACTGCTCGATGGCTTATCCAACCAAATTTTTAAAGAACTTTTGGCGCAAGGTAAATTGCCTAATTTAGCCCGATTAATTCAGAAATCAACGTATGTGGAACATGGAATTGCGGCATTTCCTTCCATGACAGGCTATGGTTTCTATCCTTTTATTACAGGTGAAAATGCTTCAAAAAGCGGCATTATGGGGCTGCGGTGGTTTGATAGGCGGCTCGATAAAGGCAATTTGCGCAACTATGTGGGGCGGTCGAATAGCAATATGAATAAGGATATTCACCCCTTACCCAAAAATATTTTTGAGCTATACGATACTTTTTACACGGCTTCAATCAATACTTACATGAATAGAGGTGTCCACCACGCTGAAATGACAAGCTGGGCGCACACAACCTCAAAATTTCAAGAACAGAATGGTTTCAAACAATTGCGCCAGTTGCCGTGGTTGGGTAAAAAATTTGCTAAAAATCATTTTGAGCACGAGTCTATTGTGATGGATAAAGCAATAGAACAACTCGATCGAAATCCGAAAGTGCAATGGGTCACTTTCCCGAGTTTGGATGCCAGTAATCATATTTCAGGAACAACCGATGAATATTACCTTTTACTCCAACACATTGATGGTTTGATTGGGCAATTTATGGAAGCCATCCACCGCTTAGGGCAGTCCGAAAAAAGAATGGTTGCGATTGTAACTGATCATGGCATTTCAGACGTTTCAAAGAATTTGGATATTCCTAAATCACTGCTCGAACAATACGGTATTTCACTCATAAGAGGCAATTCTGTCAATATATTTTCAAAGGATTTGGATGAAAAACTGAGTGATTTTGTGGATAAAAACGGCTATTTTGTTATCAATGGCAATCTCTCGGCTTATATTTACTGGCGCGATACTGCTCAAGTCCCTACAGCAGAACACTGGCGAAAACGAGTACCTCTCTCATTGCTGCAACATTATCCTGCTAAAAATAAATACCTGAATTTACCCCAAATTATTACTTCCATTGAAGGCGTAGAATTGGTGGCTTGTTTAAAAAACGACTCCACCGTTTCTATTTTTAATGCTCAAAACAGGGCTGATATTATCTATCATCCTACTAAAGGTTATCGCTATTTGTGTGACGCAAACGACCCATTATCCTATAATAATCACCCAATACTGATGGGTATGATTGAAAGTGGTTTTCATCCTGCCGATGAATGGCTTAAGGCAAGTTTAATGACTGATTATCCAGATGCCTTGCACAGATTATATCAACTCATGAGCACAGAAAGAGCCGGTGACATGCTAATAACGAGTAGAAAAGGCTATGATTTAGCCGCAAATTATGAATTTATGGTTAAAAACTACAAGGGTGGGCATGGTGGACTGAGGGGTGAGTTACTCGACGTTCCCTATATTTTATACATACCTCAAACAGCACCTCTAACCCTACCCTATCTCCGTGCCGAGGATGTGGGTCAAATGATTAAGGCGTTTTTAAAAAGATAAAAAAAGATATTATTTCCAGTTTTTGAATAACTTTAGAGCCTATTTTTCATTAAAATGACCATCCATATTTTATGACAATTAATCGAACATCATCTAAACGAAAAATCCAGTACGGAATAGGCATAATCCTTATTTTGCTATTGGCTTATGGTTTTAATTATGGCTTAAAATACGCCTATATCGGTTCATCCTACGACGCTAAAATGGTGTGCTCATGTATGTTCATTTCGGGAAGAGGTTTGGATAGTATCAAAACTGAAGACCTTTATACTGTCCCCTATGCCAACATTGAAGTGGATAAAGAACATCAAACGGTCACTGCGGATATTTATGGTTTGGCTAAAACGAAAGCCATTTACCGCAAAGGATTGGGTTGCACTTTGGTTAATGAAATATCCGAAGAAGAACTCCGAAATCAACCCAATGTGCCCAGTGCTGATACACTCACAGAGCAACTTCAATCAGCCACTGAAAAGCCCGCTAATATTGATAAAACCCTTTTAAATAAAGCCATTGATGCCGCTTTTATCGAAAATGACCCTAAAAACGTGGTGCGTACAAGGGCTGTAGTCGTGCTTTATAAAGGTCAAATTATTGCTGAAAAATACGCTAAAAACATAACGCCTCAAACCCCATTAATCGGTTGGTCAATGACCAAAAGCGTGACTAATGCCATGATAGGCCTGTTAGTAAAAGATGGTAAAATTGATATTAAAAAGCCTGCACCCATTGCAGAATGGCAAGTTGACAATAGAAAAAACATCACTATTGACCACCTTTTGCGCATGAGCAGTGGTTTGGATTTTAACGAAAACTATGCCTCGCCAAGCGACGCTACTGAAATGCTTTTCAGAAAAAAAGGGGCGGGTAGCTTTGCTTTATTGAGCAAAACGGCTACTGAACCCGACAAAATATGGTCGTATTCAAGCGGAACGACTAATATTTTGCAAGAGATTATCAGGCGACAATTCCCTACCCTTGCTGATTATTTAGCTTTTCCACACCAACGACTTTTTCATAAAATAGGGATGAAAAGTGCTGTTCTTGAGCCTGATGCTTCGGGCACATATGTCGGCTCGTCATTCATGTTTGCAACGGCGAGAGATTGGGCGAAATTCGGTCAATTGTATCTTCAAGATGGTGTTTGGAATGGCGAACGGCTTTTACCCGAAGGTTGGGTAAAATATTCTTCCACCGAAACGGCGCATTCGAATGGCACTTATGGCGCTCAATTTTGGATGAATCATCAAGATAAATCATTCCCTCAAGATGCCTTTTATGCTGATGGTTTTGAAGGGCAATATGTCACCATCATCCCTTCAAAAGATATGGTGATAGTGCGTTTGGGTTGCACGCCAGGAGATGCGTTCGATTTCACAAAATTTGTAAAAAGTATTGTGAGTGCAGTAAAATAATGATTAATATATCATCATATAAGTGCGTGGATAAAATTAATCAGAAGAATATTTCCTCTGAATTTTATTCGTAAACAATTGATTTTCAATTATTTGAAATCTTAGAAAGCCTCAAAGGCTTCCTAAGATTAAATCGGTCTATGACTTAAAGTTGAAAATGTTTATCTTTAAATGATTTTAAAATCCATTAAAGAATCAAAAATGTCTAAAATTTTATGAAAAAAATCACATCCATCATTCTTTTATTACTTGCCGTCAGTATTACTATGAATGCACAGACAAAGAAAAAAGCCGCGCCAGTGAAAGTGCTGCGCCACGTTGTTTTATTTAAATTCAAAGAAACAAGCAGTGCCGAAGACGTTAAAAAAGTTGAAGCCGCTTTTAGGGATTTACCGAAAAAAATAAAAGTGATTAAATCTTACGAATGGGGCTTAAACAATAGCCCTGAAAACCTCAACCAAGGTTTCACGCATTGCTTTTTTCTCACTTTTGCTTCTGAAAAAGACCGGGCTATTTACTTGCCACATCCCGACCACAAAGCATTTGGAGCTATACTCGGACCTCATTTAGATAAAGTTTTGGTGATAGATTATTGGGCGGATAAGTAATAATCTGCGTTTTAATAAAAAAGAGCCAGTTGGATTATCGATAATCCAGCTGACTCTTTTTTACTTTGTCCCTTGTATTAAATATTATTTCATCGCTACCGTTTTATCCAAAGGTTTTACGGGGAAACGAGCCATCAATTTCTCTATCGCAGGGTGAATATCCCGTTCTATGACTGAGGGGTCATAAATATCTGCCTCCACTGAACCCACCCAAAGCAATTTTTTCTCCTTTGCATCCACCACATTCAACACCACAGAATTGTTCATGTGCGTATCCGTATAATTAGAGAACGCTGGCGGCCGCATATACACATAATTGGGATACCAAGTATAATAATACCGATTGCGGAAGGGTGAATAATACACGCTCCGATAGTAATATCTATGATAGCGGTAGTAATTATCGTCATAAGTGCGGGTGACAGTCGTATGGGGGGTGTTTTTAACCACCAATTCGAGCAACATATCAGGGCTTTCGGTATCCACCTGAAAGCCTCTATCAGACATGGCTTTACTGAAATAATTACGGATATTATTGCGAATTATTTCATTATTGTAGGGCGAATTGACAGTATCTGCCTTATCCGTCAACCAGGCGAAAGTTTTATATTTACTGAATTTAGCGTCTGGTGAGGTGGTAGAATAAATATCGGTGTAAGCATTACAACTTGACATTAAAACAAGTAAATAGCTTAAAAACACTAAATTTTTCATAATTAAACGGTTTTTTGATATTAAAAAATGTGCTTAAATGCCTTATTTATAACTACAAAACTCGACTATACTGAGGGGATCCGCAATGATGCTGATTAGACGAGAAGATGATTAAAAACGGCTCTTCAATGATAGAAATCATTTTTAAATCAATGTACTGACTATAGTTTTGTGGTATCATTTAACAGAAAAAAATTATAAAATGGAAACTATGAAAAGCACCGCATCAAAACCGATTTTAGTAAAAATTGCTAAATCATTGGTTAAAACTCAAGAAGAAATTGACGATTTAGCCGTTCAATTTGCGTTGGGTAAAGCTGAAGCAGCTGATAAATTTGATGAAATCAAGAAAGCTTCAAAATCAACTTTTCAGGATTTGAGAAATTCCTTAATATTAGCAGCTGGCGAAGAGCGCGTACATGCACTACGCGAACAATTAGACGATTTAGAAGTACAATTTGCGCTCGGAAAAGCCGAAACTGTTGAGTTTTTTGAAGAACAACGCCATAAAATCACAAAATCTTTACATGATTTGGAAGTTGAACTGAAAAGCAGAGATGAATTTGCAAACGCAAAAAACTTCTACGTTGCCGAAACAGAAAAATTGAAATTGAAATTTGAGATTTTAAAAAAGAAATTTGAATCCAAAAGTATTGACACAGGTCAGCTATTTAAAGATAAAATGCAGCAAGCCCGTAAGGAAATCAACACCTTAATGTCAAAAGCAGAAGATAAATGGGATGGTGTTAAAGACAAATATGAGGATTTTACGGACGAAATCCGTGAAGCCAATAAGCACATCAAAAAAGCAATTGACGCATTATAAAACAGACGAATATAACTTATAATTTCCCATTGAAAATCCCCCTGAGTATGCAATACTGAGGGGGTATTTTTTTATTAAAATTGAAACACTCGTTTTCATTTCCTCACTTTCCCAGTCAAAACGCTGGCTTTTGAATTGAATGGATTCCCTGAAGACCTCCTGAAAGATACCACTTGCCCCACGTGCCACACAGCATCCTCTATGGGTCCATTGATTTGGTTCCAAAAAGGAAGTTCTGTGGTTTTATCCCCATTTTTAAATACAATTTTATAGTCTTCTAACTTGCCTTTTCCTGATTTCAATATATCACTCGCCATTTTAAGATTTTCAAGGGTTTTACGTCTTTTTATTTCAAAACTTAGCGCGGAAGTTTCCTCTCCCGTACGTGTATTCACTTCATTTTTCAAAGAATTGATAATTACGGTAGATAAACCTAAAATATGGTCAATAGTTTCCTCAGAGGTTCGGGCTTCGGGAGTTGGTCTAAATTTGAGGTCTTCGGGACGCAAACCCTCAGTTGCCCAATAAAAACGAAAACCTACCCCATCAATCATGCGTGCTACAACTGATTCAGCAGTATATTTTTCAGGATAATTGGGTATTTCGTAGTATGGCAAAGTATCCACTTTAAAAGATAATGGTTTTGAAAATGCATTATTAAAAAAGCTAATAAAAAATAATAGAGAAAGACATAATTTCATGATATTTTAGATTGAATTAAAAAGTTTGGTTGCGTTTAAAATACTATATTAATAAGAAGCAATTGCTCATAAATGTTAAAAATAGTAACCTAAATTACTAACTTATGGCTTCATAAAGTGACTTTATCTTTTGAGTATCGGCATAATTTTCTGGCATATACAATTTTTTTATCACATCAAAAGTTAGTGTTTTTTGTTTTGCCATTCTTTCAAAAACGCACCTTAATGTGTAAATCTGTATTGCAGAATCTAATTTAAAATTATACTTAACTTGCTCATTATCAATGGTTAAAAAAGAAATATAATTTTCAAATCCTGCCGATTTATTGGGACGATAATTTCCACTTCCTTTATATTCCTGCTTACCTTCATAATCTTGATAATCAATTTTTATATTTTTTATCTCTTTCCAGTAATACATTTTTTCTCCAATTATTATTTTTTCTTCGTCTATCTCTAACAAAATTTCTTCATCATATGTGTATATTTCTTGATGCCATAGGTTGAAAATTTTTAGTAAAATAGGAAGAAATAGCAAAATATAAATTAAAATCATCCAAATAGGTTTACTCATTATAATTTTCTTTGATAATAAAAAAAGTATGATAAGCAATATAATTTGACTTCCATAGGCTATTTTATTATGGGGGTATTTATTTTTCAGCCCGATATAAATATTTGTTTTAAAGTTCATCTTCAATAATTTATATTCAAAAAGTAGATAAAAATAGTTAAAATTTATCAAAAATACTGAGGGGGTGCATTTACTCCGAGCAATACATTAATTTTGGGCTAAAATTAAATACATCTATGACAGTAATTATTGAAAACGATATTTTAAAAGTCGCTATTGAAGCTAAAGGGGCTGAATTGAGCAGCGTTTTTCACAAAGAGCATCAACTCGAATATATGTGGAGCGGCGACGCGGCATATTGGGGTAAAAAATCGCCCGTTTTGTTTCCTATTGTGGGTACATTGAAGGATGATTCCTATATTTTTAATGGTAAAAAATACACGTTATCGCGACATGGTTTTGCTCGAGATTATACTTTTGAGGTAGAAAATCATACCGCAGATAAAGTCAGTTTTTTACTCGTTTCAAATGATGAAACGCTTAAAAATTACCCTTTTGAGTTTGAATTTCGCTTACATTATACACTTGAAGACAATGAATTGAGTGTGACTTATGATGTCGAAAACACATCTAATCAAGAGATATTTTTCTCGGTGGGTGGTCATCCAGCATTTAAAGTGCCTTTGGTGGAAGGGACAAGCTACGAAGATTATTATATTCAGCTGAATCAATCAGAAACAGTTGGGCGATACCCCCTCAGTAATGAAGGCTTATTACTGACTGAAAGCAATTCTTTTTTGATAGATTCAGACCATTTTGCTTTGCAATCGTCTCTTTTTTACGAAGATGCCATCGTTTTAAAAGAATTGAAATCAGAAAAAATGGCAATTCTTTCGGATAAAACACCGCACGGGTTACGTATGACCTACGAGGATTTTCCCCTTTTCGGCATTTGGGCAGCTAAAAATGCCCCTTTCGTTTGCTTAGAGCCTTGGTGTGGCGTAGCGGATTCGGTGAATACGACTCAAGATTTAACTAAAAAAGAGGGAATCAATATCTTAAAGGTAGGTGATAGTTTTTTAAGGACTTGGGCAATTGAGTGTTTTTAAAAACACTCAATTGGGATTGAATAAAATTTAAACGTCCGATTCGACTATTCGAATCGGACGTTGGTTTTTAACCTTTTGTTTCTACTTTTTGGTTTTTCTTCGATGGAATATTCATCAAAATTACGCATACAGATAGGTATGCAAGCAACATAAAATCTTGAGACTGAGCCATTTTTCACGGGTATTTTAATCGGTTATAGATAGAGTTTTCATTGCAAAGTTAGTGTAAAACAAAATGGCGTAAGTTAACTTATTGTAAAGTATCACTCTTGTACGTTAAATGTATAATCTTAGACTAAACAAAACGTGACAAGTTTAACGCAGGTATTTTTTAATTATTGCAATTTTATTAACATATATAATATATCTATAGAGACGTACTTTTATAAAAACGTCACTGCAAATTAATAATATACCTAAATAAAAACGCCTTACGTTGAATAATTAACTAAATTTAAATGAATTACAAATTTCAAATAAACGTAATATATGAAATATGAATCAAATAAACCCAGTCACAAATTAATAAAAAAGCCATTTCAACAAAGAGAGCTTACTAAAAAAAAGAAAATCAAATTAAAATATTACAAAGTAGCTATCACCCTCTAATTACATCGTTTCAATCTTTTTCAAAAGCATTTGCGTTTCTTTCATATCTTCCCCAGCTTCTTTTCCTTGTTTTATTGCTTTTTCCGCAAACTCTTTAGCTTTAGCTTTATTTCCTAACTTAAAATATAAAGATGCCGCAGTATCGTTAAACGCTGCATTGTCATTAATTTCAATTGATTTTAATGACCAAGCAAGCGCTTTTCCTAATTGAGATTTATCATCGCATTGCTCATAAAAAAGCCAAGCGTACTCATTTAGCGTATTGGCATCCTCAGAAGGATATTTTTCAAAATGTTTGATAGCCGTTTGAATGGTATTAGGCATATCCTGCTTCATCTGAAATTGTCGCAATGTCAAAAAACTCACCACTTTCTCAGTTTCTTCTTTAGAGAGATATTTAGAGCCGTACTCCGTAGCTTTGGCTAAATCGAACTGGTTTTTCGTTCTATCAAAAGAAAATCGAGCTATATTATCTACGGCTGTATTTTCAATAACCATATCGACCCTTTCTTTTGAAAAACTCTTTACAAATTCCTGTCTATTTTTTTTAACATAAGCGTATAGAGGACTTTCAATGGATTGTGCAAATTGAATTATAAAGGCTTTATTTTCATCCGTTAGCCAATCTTTTTGAGTAGCCATATAGGACGCGGCTACTTCCATTGCTAATTTTTGCTCCTGAGCATCATTGCAGGTGTAGGCGAATGTTTTCAAAAATTCAGGCGACTTTTCACCGTCTTTGTACCTTTTTTTCAAAGTAAAAAACTGTGTTTCAGGATTTACTGCTGCTTTTGCAACTTCAATGAACTTATCGGGAGGCATCATGCCCAATGACCTATGTACTAATTCGCCATCGCAATTCACAAATATGTACGTTGGGTAAGCACGAACACCGTATTTTTGAGCGATGTCTAAGCCCTCCCCCTTTTCCATATCTATTTTAGCGTTGACAAAACTCGCATTAAAAACGTCTCCAACTGATTTATCAACAAAAACCATTTTCGCCATTTGCTTGCAAGGTCCGCACCACGTCGTATATGCATCTACGAAAACTATCTTGTTTTCGGTTTTAGCTTTTTTCAAAACATCAGCCCACTTCATATCTTCACCCACAAAACTAATACCTTGGGCAAAACCCACACTGACAAAACAAGCTAAAATAATTGTTAAAAGGAATTTCATTTATTTTTATACTTTAATATTTAGTAATTTGTTTCTAAAAATTTTTCCAAAATTAAACCCTTTGAGCTTACATAGCAAATATATTTATTTCAAAGACTTAATTGTGACGTTGAAACGCATTTTTAAGGTTAAAATTATGAAAATACTGAGGGGGTAACAATAAAAAAGAAACAGGTCAAAATCTCATGATTTCGACCTGTTTCTTTATGCTTTCCTATTTTTATTGCTTTAAAATGCTTACCACAATCAAGCTTTCATCGCTTTCCATGCATTGATTAAGCCATTGGTGGAGCTATCGAATTGCTCGGTCGGTGCATCGTTGCGCAACTGAGGTAGGATATTATTTGCCAATTGTTTGCCCAATTCTACACCCCATTGATCAAAACTGAAAATATTCCAGATGACGCCTTGCACGAATATTTTATGCTCATACATAGCTATCAAACTACCCAGAGTACGAGGTGTCAATTGTTTAAATAGAAGCGAATTCGTCGGACGATTGCCTTTAAATACTTTAAACGGCACTAATTTTTCGTAATTTGCTTTCTTTTTACCTGCTTTTTCAAATTCTGCAATCACCTCGGCTTCTGTTTTACCTGTCATCAGAGCTTGAGTTTGAGCAAAAAAGTTAGAAAGTAATAATGTATGGTGTTCTCCCATTGGGTTATAACTGATGGCAGGCGCCAAAAAATCGCACGGAATCAAACGCGTACCTTGGTGTATCAATTGATAAAATGCGTGTTGACCATTCGTACCCGGTTCACCCCAAATGATAGGCCCCGTTTGGTAAGTTACATCTTCGCCGTTTCTATCCACGTATTTGCCATTACTTTCCATATTCCCTTGTTGAAAATAAGCCGCAAAACGATGCATATATTGGTCATACGGCAATATGGCTTCGGATTCAGCACCATAAAAATTGACGTACCAAACCCCAATCATTGCCATTAAAACAGGCATATTACGCTCAAATGGAGCAGTTTGAAAATGCTTATCCATGGCATGAAAACCCTCCAAAAGATGCTTGAAATTATCAAAACCGACGGATAAACCAATGGATAAACCAATTGCAGAAGTCAATGAATAACGACCACCTACCCAATCCCAAAATTCGAACATATTATCAGGATCAATGCCGAATTTTACAACATCTTTTTCATTTGTAGAAAGCGCAATAAAGTGCTTTTTTATATGTTTTTCATCTTTTGCAATGTCCAGAAACATTCGGCGAGCCGAGTGGGCATTTGCCATGGTTTCTTGCGTAGTGAATGTTTTAGAAGCTATTAAAAAAAGAGTGGTTTCAAAATTAATCACTTTTGAAACTTCTGCTATGTGCGTAGCATCTACATTGGATACAAAATGGAGTTTCAGATGATTCGCAAACGGCTTCAAACTTTCAGTCACCATAACGGGCCCCAAATCCGAGCCACCAATCCCAATATTCACAATATCTGTAATGGGTTTGCCCGTAAAACCTTTCCAACTGCCCGAAATCACTTTTTGGCAGAATTGTTCCATTTTCTTCAAAACCGCTTTTACTTCTGGCATCACATCTTTTCCGTCCACCAGTACAGGCTTATTAGAGCGATTACGCAGTGCCGTGTGCAGAACTGCCCTATTCTCAGTTTCATTGATAACCTCACCTTTAAACATGGCATCAATAGCCGCTTTTAAGCCACACTCTTTAGCCAATTTAGTCAATAAAGTCAATGTCTCGTCAGTGATGATATTTTTGGAATAATCCAATAAAATATCTTCAAAACGCATTGACATTTGCTCAAAACGCTTTGGGTTTTCGGCAAAAAGCGTTTTCATCTCTACGCCTTTTACTAATTTATAATGTTTGGTTAATTTGCGCCAAGACTTAGTGGTGGTTGGATTTATCTTAGGAAACATAATACTTATATTTAAGGTGTAAAATGTGGCGCAAAAGTAGAAAAAATGAAATGGAATCGAGTAAGTAGGCGTTTAAAAATAATTACTATTTTCTGTCGGGCTGAAAATTATGTAAAATGCGGAGCAAAGCGGAGAATTTTACCTGATTTTTAGAGCCGAAATAGAAAAGAAAATAGAGATTATTTTAGCCCAAGTAAATTTAAAAACCAAAGATTTTTTAATCTCATTTAAAAGATAAATGTTTACCGCACTATTTCCCCCCCCTCAGTATATACGGCTATTTTTACTTTTTTCATTAAAACCTCAACATTGGTTCTACTTTTAAAAACAGAAATTGGTACAATCTTTTATAAAGAGTAGATGTATTTTACAATGTGCCAAAAAAGTCTGTTTTCGCGTCATTTTACATCGAAAAAGTGACATTTTAACACACTCTTGAAACCTAAATCCAGTTTAAGTATCCAATGAAATTTAAACGCAAAAGACAACAAAATATGAGGTTTCTTACCTTAATTCTTACATTTTTCACCTTAATTAACACTCTGAGCAGTCAAAATCTGATTGAACTAAATCAAGAGGACACTCTCTTTTTTATTGGTGCGCATTGTCAAATAAAATCGAATGAACCGCAAGCTGTGACAATAGACGCAATCATAAAAGATTCGACTTTTAAAAGCAATACCAATGAGCACATCCTTTTGGGCGGTTCAAAGCCAAAAAATATTTGGATAAAATTTTCGGTGGAAAATAAAGATATTAATCAATCTTACCTTGAGTTGATGTTTCCACTTATTGATAAAGCCACGCTCTACACAGTGGATAATGATAAAATTATTGATGTCCAAAAATCAGGGCAAAATACCCCGCTCGAAACCAGAGCCTTGCACACCAATAATATAACTTTTAACTTAAAAAAATCGGAATCAACCACAATTACTTACTTTTTAAATGTAAACGCCAAATGGATATGCAATATCAAACCAAGAATAGGAACTTATAAATCTATCCTCAAAACAAGCCATTATCATGACCTTCTACATGGTATTTTCTATGGTGTTATTTTGGTGTTGGTGTTGTATAATTTCTTCATTTATCTAAAATTGAAGGATATTGTTTATGTACTTTACAGTCTTTATTTGTTTTGCGTGAGTGCATTTATAGTAAGGCACGAGGGTTTGACAGTCGAATTTATTTTCAATAAAAACCCTTCACTCAATGATTACACCCTCATTTTACCGAGCCTCGCGGGTATTTTTGGGATGTTTTTTACAGTCAATTTTTTAAATACTAAAAAAGAACTACCAAGTATTCATAAAGCACTCAAAATCATTTTATCCTTCTATAGTCTATCTTTAATGGCCGCTTTTGCGGGATATTTTGAATTGAGCCTTTTATCTGCTCATTTAATCATGCCCGTAAGTACCACTGTGATCGTCATTGCCGCAGTTATTATATGGAAGCGAGGCAATACCACTGCCAAATATTATTTAATGGGCTGGGCATCGCTCACAATTGGAATAAGTATTTTTTTACTTGAAAATAGCGGACTGATACCGCACAGTATCTTCACTGAGTATGCCCTTCACGTGGGCATTGCATCAGAAGCAATTATCCTATCTTACGCCATTGCGCATCGATTTGGCTTGATTAAAGAGGAGCAGGAAAAAATGCAAATTGAAATGATTCAGATGTTTAAACTGAGTCAAAATCTTGTCAGTGAACAAAATCGCATACTGGAGCAAAAAGTAGAAGAACGCACCAAAGAGTTGCAAGCGGCACTTGAAGAGGTCAACTATAAAGAAGAAAAATTGCAGGAATACGCAACTCAACTTGAAAACAGCAATAAGGAATTAACTGAATTTGCGCACATTGCTTCACACGACCTCAAAGCTCCGTTGCGCAGTATTATGTCCTTTGCTCAGCTTTTTGAGCGCAGAAATAAAGCTAAATTTGACGATACTGACCGTGAATATTTTAATTTCATAAAGTCCAGTGCCAATCAATCCGCAAGGCTCATCGAGGATTTATTGAATTATTCTAAAATTGATAAAAACTTGGGTAAGCCCGTAGATGTAGATATTAATAATTGCCTTTTAGTGGCTGAAATGAATATGCAAAGCCTAATTCGTGAAAAAAATGCTCAAATAATCTACGAAAACCTTCCAATACTGAGGGGTCATAGTTCTCTCATCACGCAGCTTTTCCAGAATCTCATCAATAATGGCATCAAATACAATACATCCGAACAGCCAACTATAAAGATAAATCTACAGCACAACGAACGCCAAGAATGTGTATTTTCTATCAAAGACAATGGCATTGGCATTGCTCCCGAAAACTATGAGAATATCTTCGCCATGTTCCGGCGTCTACATACACAATCTGAATTTGATGGTACAGGTATTGGTTTAGCGTTCTGCATGCGCATAGTAGAAACCTACGGTGGTAAAATATGGTTAGAATCCACGCTCGGAGAAGGTACAACATTCTATTTCACATTGCCCAAAGCAAAAAGACTCGCTTTAGAAATGGCAGCATAAATTATTGGTTATCAATATTTTAATATTAAAAAAGCCCTTTCATCAGCAAGTTCTTTAATGGAAGAAAGCATTGCTTTTTATCATAAAAGAAATTGCCGATGAAAGGGCTTTTACTGAGGGGGTATCTAAAAAGACAAAAGCACGTCTGTATGAATACAAACGTGCTTGAAAAGGATAAATTTTAAATTGAAAAAATCAATTTTAGTTCTTTACATGATAGTATTTCACAGTCGTTTGAATGCCCAAAATTTCAGTTGAAACAGAAGTAACAAATGAATCAGAAGTTAATGATTCAACTTGATAAGTCTCGCTACTATTAGCATCAGACATAGTTAATTTTGTCTCATTTTCCGAGAAAATCCAAGTCCCTTTTTTGACTTGTTCTTCAGAAGGGTCACACATAGTAGTACCATTATTCATGGTCCATAAGCCATTTGAGCCGAAAGTTTCAAAATTATCTTTATCACATTCTTCCATAAAGCTGTCTGTTACGTCAGCTGTAGCGCCATTTACAACAGTTTCTATTTTTGAAACTTTCCAGTCACTTGAAGCGATAATTTCTTTTTTTGATGCAGGAGCAACTGCGGCGTCGTCTTTAGTACAAGAAGCAAATGCTACCAACATGCAGGCAGCTACGAAAAAATTTTTCATGAATTTTTTAGTTAAAATAAGGATTCGAAAATAAGTTTTGATTAAATTAAATGACCAATTTCTGCAGAAATCAAGTACCATTTTTAGTTTAAATATTAGCTAATTACGAACTAATTCCCCTAAAACTATGCCAACAAACTCGTTTATCACTAACTCATTTTCCTTATATTTAATTAAAAAAACATACCAAAAGCACCTATATTGGTCTATTTTCAAAATTAAAAATCAACCTTCACTCATGTATCTTCACATCTATCCGTTGTAAATCAAAGTGTTATAAATAAGCTTTTCTACCACTTTTTTAAAATAACTAAATCTTCAACATGATTTACAGTCTATCCAATGTACGGCTTAACTTTTTCACATTTTTTTTATTGCAATATTTCTAGTAAAAGTAAAAATCTCGATAGAAGGTTGAGCTCCTAACGAGATTTTTAGAGATTCTTACTGAGGGGGTATGATTCAACCTATCCTTCTCTATCCTTAAACAAAGTTTCTAATTCTTCAATATACCAGTAATCCAAATTGCTATAACGAAACAATGCTTTACAACGATCCTCAAAATAATCCATTAATTTGTGTTTAACTATCAATTTTAGGGCTTTTTCAAATGCCGTAGTTGAAGCATTATAATCAGCATCGGGCATGCCACCAAATTGTCTTGCAAAATCGGTTGCCGTCTCGACTCGATATAGAATCAAATCTATTACATCATGTGGGAAAGCCGAAATTTTTTCAAAATCCGTAATAATTTTACGAATATCTGCATTGCTTATATTATTTCGTGGATTGCCTGAAGATGTCCAAAATTTTTTATAAATTTTGGATTTGCAATCCTCCAATATCTTCTGTCTATCTTCTTTATTCATCAAATCTTGGGCGTAAAACATCTGCACTTGTTCCAATTTATTGAATAATTTGAGCAATTCGGCACGCAATTCCTCCTCGGTCATTTCAGCGAGGAGTTTTTTGAAATCGCTTAATTTGGGTTTAGGCATAATTCAGAATTTTAAAATACATGCTAAAATACAAAACGCTTGTTCTCTGTCAAAGAACAAGCGTTTTAAAATTTCATGATGTTAAAAACACCTATATTAACCCCGCCAAACTCTCCTCCAAAATCTTAATCCGCGCCAAGGCATCAGCTTGTTTTTGTTGCTCGGATGCTACAATTTCGGGCTTCGCATTCGCTACAAAACGCTCATTGCTCAATTTAGCAGTGACTGATTTCAAAAAGCCTTGTTGATAGACTAACTCTTTGGTGATTTTTTCACGCTCCTCTTCAACGTTGATTTCTTGATTCAAAACCACGTAGAATTTATCCGTTCCAGATACAAATGAGACCGCATTAGGCGCGTCTGCATCTGTTGTTTGAAGGCTTTCTAAAACGCCGAGTTTTTTAATTAAATTTCTGATACCCTCCCCCGAGTGCTCGGGGTCAAGCAGGTTTTTAGCTGTTTCAGACGCTTGATATTTTACGACTAAAGGCTCACGCTGTTTTAAGCCTTTATTGTTACGGATTTCACGGATTTTTGAAATAATATCCTTCGCAGCTTCTACTTTTTTAATCAAATCCGCATCAAATTCAGTGGCTTTTGGATAGGTAGCTACACATAAATCCGCCCCCTCAGTATTTTTACCATCCAATTGTTGCCAAATTTCTTCTGTAATAAAAGGCATAAAAGGGTGCAACATCGCCATTAATCGGCGGAAAATAATCTCCGTTTTTTGAAGCGTTACACGGTCTATTGGCTTGCCATATTCGGGTTTAATCATCTCTAAATACCATGAGCAGTAATCGTCCCAAATGAAATTATACAAGCCCATTAAAGCTTCTGACAAGCGGAATTGCTTGAAATTCTCTTCAATATCCGTTAAAATCAAGCTCATTTTACCCTCAAACCACGCAGCCGATAAATTTTCAACTTCCGAATGATAGCCTTGTTCCACTTCCCAACCTTTCACCAAACGCAAAGCATTCCACATTTTATTACAGAAATTACGCCCTTGTTCGCATAGTTTTTCATCAAAAAGCAAATCACCACCCGCAGGACTTGACGCCAACATACCAAAGCGCACACCGTCAGCCCCAAAATCTTCAATCAATTGCAACGCATCGGGTGAGTTGCCGAGTGATTTTGACATTTTACGGCGTTGCTTATCACGCACCATACCCGTGAAATACACAGCCTTGAATGGTCTTTCCTGTTTCCATTCAAAACCAGCCATCGCCATACGTGCCACCCAAAGGAAAATAATATCCCAACCCGTTACCAATACGCTTGTCGGGTAGTAATAATCAAACTCTTTTGAATTTTTAAAACCATTCAAAGTCGAAATAGGCCATAACCACGATGAAGCCCAAGTATCCAAAACGTCCTCATCTTGCTTCAAATCCGCTGCCGTTACTGAGGGGTACTTTGCTTGCGCTAAAGTCAAGGCTTCCTCCGCTGTTTCGGCTACAAACGTTTCACCGTTGTAGTAATAAGCAGGAATGCGATGTCCCCACCAAAGTTGCCTTGAAATACACCAATCACGAATATTATCTTCGCTCATCCAGTGCCGATAGACATTTTTAAAGGATTTAGGGTAAAAATCAATATTGTCGCTTTCAACTGCTGCCAATGCAGGGGCAGCCAAAGCCTTCATATCCACGTACCATTGAAGCGACATTTTAGGCTCTACAACCGTATTGGTACGCTCAGAACGCCCAATATTGGTTTTATAATCTTCTAATTTCACCAAATTACCCGATTGGGTCAGAAGGTTTTTAGTGTGTCTGCGGGCTTCAAATCTATCCACACCTACGAGCGATGCCACACCACATTTTTCATTCAAAGTGCCATCATCATTCAATAAATCAATGACTTCCAAGCCATGTTTTTTACCCAATTCGTAGTCATTGGGGTCATGTGCAGGGGTTACTTTCAAAGCACCCGTACCAAATTCAATATCTACATAATCGTCAAAAATGATTGGAATGGCTCTATTTACAAGCGGAACAATCACTTTTTTACCTTTTAAATGGGCATAACGTGGGTCATTCGGATGAACCGCCACGGCAGCATCCGCCATGATTGTTTCAGGGCGTTGAGTTGCAATGATAACACCATCTTCATCTGAACCTTCTATAAAATATTTTACATGAAATAACTGCGCTTGCTCCTCACCGTGAATTACTTCTTCATTTGAAAGCACCGTTTTGGCTTCGCAATCCCAGTTCACCATGCGGTAATCACGGTAGAGTTTGCCTTTGCGGTACAAGTCCACGAAAGTATGAATGACATCTACGGAATAGCCTTCGTCCATTGTGAAAGCTGTGCGCTCCCAATCGCAGGATGAACCCAATTTGCGGAGTTGTTTTAGGATGATACCACCGTATTTTTCCTTCCATTCCCACGCATATTTCATAAACTCATCACGCGTCAAATCCGATTTTTTGATGCCTCGTTCACGCAACATACGCACGACTTTCGCCTCCGTAGCAATAGACGCATGGTCAGTACCCGGAATCCAAATGGCATTTTTACCTTCTAAACGGGCTTTACGGGTCAATGCATCTTGAATGGTATTGTTCAACATGTGCCCCATGTGCAACACACCCGTCACATTCGGCGGCGGAATGACGATGCTAAAAGGCTCACGTTCATCGGGTTCGTTGTGAAAATAGCCTGATTTTTCCCAATGGCTATACCATTTTTCTTCAATATCTGAGGGCGTGTATTTTGCGCTGAGTTCTGACATAAATCTTTATTTAAAAAATTGATAACCAATACCTTATATCTAACAGATACGATTTTTATTTAAAAAGTTTGCAAAAATAGGGAAAATTAGGGAAAGGTGATACCCCCTCAGTATAAAACTACTTCTTTGTTTTATGAGCGATAAAAAATACAAAAAAGCATATTAAAAAAGTAATGGCTAAGGATATGAGTATGTCAAAGAAATTGAAAGTGCTATCGTAAGTCCAAGAAGAAGGTTGATAATCACGTTCTTTAGCAGCTTCTTTTATGGCAATATTATCTACACAATTATTGATATTCCAAAAAACAGCTATTGCTAAGGTTGCCCAGATACTCTGCCTAATTTTATGAAATAAGAATAACAGTGGTAAAAAAATGCCAACCATCAACAATAATAGATATGACCACCAGTACGCACCAAAAACACGATTATAAAATGCAAATTGTTCATAAATATACCCTGAATACCAAGTAGTAAAAAGCTCAAAAAGATAGTTTAAACTGCTTAATCCTCCTAAAAGTAATAGCACAATATTGACGTATTCAATCGATTTTTCAGTAATAACTTTCTGTTTTTTAATAAAAATGAAGATAAAAATGCTTAACGCTTGTAATACTGTAAGAGTAGAAAATACTCTCATAACTACAATAAAAGGTGGAAATATGAGCGTATGCCAACCAGGTATAACGGATGTAGCGAAATCAAAACCAAGTATCCCTAATATTGGATAAAAATGGTGATTGGCTATATTTAAAAGTACAGCAAAAATCATGAGTGCAAATGCTACTACTGTATCTTTCCTATTGAAATTTTTCATACGATTTAGTATATCTCTAATTAATGTTTGATTGATTGATTCTTTAAAAACTCCTTACCCCCCTCAGTTGCTTCGATACCTCGCAATGATATAAAAAGCAAAAACGGCAATTTCAGTTGAGAAGTTGCCGTTTTTATTCAATAGATTTCCTTAATTCGTCGAGATATTCTTTTGACACGTTTTCTATTTCAGATTTATCATAAATTGTTAAAAGGTGAATTGTGTCGTCTATGATTTTCACGCAAGTTATCACTCTCGTGCCGCCACTTTTACCTTTACCTTTGGAACTGATAGCCATTCTAACTTTATATGAATTATCGCCCAGTGGGTCACCTTCAAAAGGATTTTGCTCTAATTTTTCAAAAAGGCTGTCTAAATCTCTTGTAATAGAAGGATATTTTTTTGCCAGTCTTTTGACTGCCTTTCTAAAATCATCGGTTGGTATAAATATCATCGTCGTTTTCTATATCAGATTCTAAATCGGCAATTAAATCTTTATAATTTGTATAAGATTTAATTCCTTTCAACTCCCCCCGCTCAATCGCCTTCGCATCACGAAGGGCTTTGGCAATAATCAATTGCTCAACTTCGTCAGCGGAAATTTTTTCTTTTTTATTATATACCACGATAGGTTCACCAACAGTTTGAAAACTTGCGCCTGAAATTTCTTTTATTTCAACGTATTTCAGCTTTTTAATCAATGCCATGAAAGCATCAACGTATTTATCTTTAATGCTCAATCTTATTTCCATTTTCTAATATTTCTTACAAAAATAGTGTCTTTTAGATGTTTTTCAAAATTTAGATTCTCTCTAATACCCACTTGAGCGCATTTTGCGCCATCACGCTTTGCGTGACAGTATTTCTCCTAAAATTCAAACTTTTTAGGAATATTATTGCTTTTAGCGTAGTATTCAGTCTTTTTATAAGTATGTAAATATTGAAACAACTTATCCAAATCATCCTTAAAATCCAGATAATTATCCTCGTGGAGTTTATCCAAGCATTTTATAATAAAAAGCGTTCTTTTGATGCAGTACTCAGCAAAAGTATCCGCTCTATTTATTTTTTCATTGAGCATTTTCCAAAAGCGTTCAAAGGCGGTATTGAGCAATAAAATCGTCAGTTCTACCTCGCTGTACTTATCTTTTGTGATTTTGACATGTTCCGTTATGCGCCCATTCAAGCTGCGCATCCGCATCATTAACTCGCCCGGTGTATCCCAGCCAATGGCTCCTTGGGCGATATAACTACTGATTTCCATTTTAATATCATTCCGCCGTTTTTCCAAATCGCTTTTATCTTCAAAAAACTCAAATGCCAGTTTTTCAACTAAAAGTGGGTCTTTTCTGAAAAGTTTCAACAATAATTTATCTTTTTGCTCTACGGTGAGCATTTTCAAAACCTCAAATCGTGGGTCAGTTGCTTTTGATACTTTTTTAGCCATTTTAATCTTATTTTTTAAAACCGATGCGTGTACGCGGTTCATTTTTCTGCTCTGCCAATTGCTCGAGAGCGTGGATTACTTGTTCAAATTGACCATCGTATTTATTTTCAAGCGTATTCATTCTCTCCGAAAGCTCTTGATAGCCGCTTACCAGTTGCCGTATTTTAACAAAAGTCCGAACTACATAAATACTGGCTTTTACGGCAGTTTCACTGTTCAACACGCTCGCTAACATGACAGCACCGTGCTCTGTGAAAGCAAAAGGGGCATATCGTGAGCCTCCCCAACTTGAGGTGCCAAATTGGAACCTCAAGTTTTGAAACTCTTCATCGGTAAGTTCAAACATAAAATCTTCTGGAAAACGCTCAATGTTACGACGAACAGCTCTTTTAAGCATTTTGGTTTCCACGCCGTAAATTTCAGCCAAATCGCTATCCAGCATGACGCGTTGATTTCTGATGATGTAAATGTGAGAAGCGATATTCTCCTCATTAGGTGTCAAGTTGCTCATAGTAATAGTTTTAAGAAATTGAAAAGGAGTACAAATGTAAGAATACCCGCATCTGAAATGCAATTAAAAAGACTATTTTTAGTATAAAAACGCTAAAAACGCATCATCAACAAACGAGATTGAAGATGTAAAAATTTATATTTTCAATAAAAATACGTTATACTGTCACATAATTTTAAATAAAAAATTATATACTAAAATTAAAATTGTATTTTTGAAGCTTAATTGTTATACTGAATAATATTGGTACTTTTATTGAGTATGTTTTTGAACACATTATATTATAATCTATGAATTACTGGACTGAAGCCCTCAATAAATTTTTACCAAATTTTGGTAATGCACCGCTCATTGCCCAACGAAAAGCCGGCATTCTGGTTTTTGCGCATTTGTTTTTTGTTGCAGCCACGCTTATAGTATTTTGCACGACTTTTTTTCTGGAATCTAAAGCAATTTGGTGGTTTTTAGCTTCTCCTTTCCTTATTTTTCCTTCGCTCTGGTATTTTAAAAAATATAGAAATACTAAAATTTCAGGCAATACACTTGCTCTTATTTGTTGTATCATGTTATTTCCTGCTGCTTTGACCTCGGGCGGGCTTTATTCCGTTTACATTCCGTGGCTTTTTGTGATACCCCTCAGTAGCTGCATGGTGGAGGAACTCAAATGGTCAACAGTATGGTTAATGGTTACATTTGGGATGTATATCGGAATATACATATATGGTCTAATTGACCCGTCTATCAACCTAAAACCAACCAATGATTTGTATCAACTCATCAGCTATATTTTTGTTGGTAGCTACATATTTTGCTTATTGATTATTTTTGAAGGCGCTCAGCTTTTTGCCATTAAAATTTTAAAAGATAAAAATACTGAACTAAGTCAACAAAAATATACCATCATCCAACAGGTAAAAGACTTGGAACAAATAGAGCTAAAACTCAAAGAATCCAATGCTGAGTTGCAAAACTTTGCCTTTGCTGCCTCTCATGACCTTAAAGAGCCTTTGCGCATGATAGGTATGTACACACAGCTTATTCAAAGACGATTGAAAAGCATGAGCGATGATAATAATATCACCGAATACATGTTTTTTGTAACTGATGGTGTCAAAAGGATGCAAAGTTTATTAGATAATCTACTTTCTTATTCTCGATTGGGTAAAAACACGCACGATACTAAAGAGGTGGATTTGAATCATATTTTCAATGTCGTTAAAAATAATTTGACGGTTGCCATCACTGAATCCGCTACTGTTCTTGATTGCCAACCTCTTCCCCACCTCAAGGCATCTGTCACAGAAATGACGCAATTGTTTCAAAATTTGATTTCAAATTCTATCAAATTTAGAAAACCTGATACGGCACCTCAAATTAATATCAATTATATAGATAATAGCAATAATAATGAACATCTTTTCGCCGTCATTGATAATGGAATTGGCATAAAACAAGAGCACATGGCAAAGGTTTTCGATATTTTCACTCGATTACATTCTCAATCCGATTACGAAGGCACAGGCATCGGATTAGCGACTTGCAAAAAAATAATTCACAATTTGGGCGGGCGTATATGGCTCTCATCTACTGAGGGGGAAGGCACTACATTCTATTTTACAATCCCTAAAACCGATATTATTAAAATGGATAAAAGAGTGGATTATAGGGGCGAAATTGAAAAAGCAGCTTAAATTAATCTTAAATGCTCATAAAAAATGTCGCTGTGAATTCGTTTCACATCGACATTTTTTCTTAAAAATTAATTAAAGTCACCTTGGCATCACCCAATTTTTTAACACTGATGATGTATAATCTTGAATATTCATTATCGGGAATATCTTTTTCTTCTTCGCTACCCCTCAGTATATTCAGCATTTTAGGCACTGTATTCGAATGACCCACCACTAAAATCTTATTTCCTTTTTGGGTATTCAAAATGGATTCAAAAAACTCTTTATGCTTTTTAGGGTCATAAATTTCCACTGCTTTATGTCTTAGATCTGCCAATGGTTTTGCCGTATTTTTTGTCCGTGGTACATCCGTTGAATAGACTTTCTGAATTTTCATTTTTTTTAAAATACTCACCAAAGCCATCGCTCGACCTCTACCCACAGCGTTCAAATCCGCATTCGAACCACCCGCCGTATCTTTTTCAGCGTGTCGTACCATGAAAATGACCACCGCTTCTTTATTCTTAAAATCTTCGATTTTCACCGAACGTCCATCAGGCATTTTCACCATTCCATCCTTTGAGATAATAGGTAGTGGTTTTGAGTAAGGAATTAAATCTTGAGCCTGCGTAAAAAAAGGCATCAAAAACAAGGCTAATTTCAGGATACTTTTCATGATTTCTTTATTGTAGCGCGGAACTGGAGTGCCGCACTATAGGGCTAAATCCATTTCTACTTGATTTTTTAAAATATCCTCCATCGTTTCACGGTGACGAATGAGGTAATCTTCACCTTTATAAATCATCACTTCGGCAGGTTTGAAGCGGCTGTTATAATTACTCGCCATTGTAAAACCGTACGCACCCGCATTGAGCAAGCAGAGGATATCCCCCTCAGTAATTTCGGGTAAAGGGCGGTCTTCAGCGAAGTTATCCGTTTCACAAATATAGCCGACTACATTGTATAACTTCTTGTCATTCAATGGATTAGATACATTCACGATTTCATGATACGAGTCATACATCATCGGGCGGATGAGGTGATTCAATCCCGAATCCACGGCAGCAAAAGATACTGAGGGGTTATGTTTCACGACATTCACCTGCACAAATAAATAACCACACTCCGCAACGATATACTTCCCGGGCTCAAAAACCAGCGTCAGCTCACGACCATATTCAGCACAAAATTCATTAAAACGTTTTGAAATCGCTTTGCCGACTTTCTCCATATCCGTCCCTTTATCATGCGGTTTGTAAGGTACTTTAAAACCGCCGCCAAAATCCAAATACTGCAAATCAGGGAACTTTTTAGCCGTTTCCAACATGATTTCAGCTACTTCCAAAAACGTTTCAGCTTCTTTTATTTCAGAACCTGTGTGCTGGTGCAAGCCATCTATCACCAAACCCGTTTCACGCATAACTCGTTGAATATCATCTACTTGTAAAATAGAAATACCGAATTTTGACCGCTCATGAGCCGTCGAAATTTTGAGATTTCCACCCGCCATGATGTGAGGATTCAAACGAATACCCACGGGATATGTATCGCCATACACTTGACCAAATTTCTCTAAAACGGGCACCGAATCCAAGTGGATTTTCACTTTTAATCCCACCGCTTCTTCTATTTCGCTCCACGTCACGCCCGACGGTGTAAACCCAATTTGTTCAGGTTCAAAACCCGCATGAAGGCATAAATGCACCTCTTGAATAGACACCGTATCCACACACGAACCCAACGACCGCATCAATTTCAAAACATTGATATTCGACAAGGCTTTCATTGCAAAATTAATGCGCAGGCTTTTGATATCACCAAAGGCAGATTTTAACTTATTATATTGATTTTCAATTACTTGTGCATCGTACACATAAAGCGGAGTGCCATATTTTTCGCACAATTCAATGGGATTGATACCTTGAATTTCGTATTGATTGCCAACGAGTTGCATACTTATTTTTTAGTTTTTTATTAAAAATGCCCGAATTAATTGGTAAAAAGTATGCAAAGTTAAACCACGAGCGGGCATTATTTAGTGCTTTTTAATAAAAATATAAAAAATACTGAGGGGTATCACTGTTGACAATCACGGCTGCATTTGGGTAGGACTTCGTATTCGTATTCACGATTTAAAGTCATTAAACTATCATTTTTAGGATTTTTCATCGTTACGGTTATTTTATTGGACTTTTTACCAATGGTTTGAGGCATGCTTACGAAATGAGCCACTCCATTTTTTACAGGCATTTGTTTCCCATCTACCTCAAATGTACAGACTAAAGGGTCTTTTAACAATTTTGATAAGTATATATCACTTTCAAAAGATTCGCCTTCAATTATAGGTAATCGTGTGGGGATAATGCTCGCTCTATAATAGTGGGGATAAAAAGAGCAGCCTCTGCAACAACCAATCTTATCAACATAATAGTTTAAAAAAGCAGTTTCATCATTGAGAATGAAATTCTGAATTTTAGTCAATTCTGTGTATGCATTTATAGGGGCTAAAGATTTTAAGTACTCCCAATAACTTTCAATTTTTAATAAATCAGATAAATTATAGACCCTTTTCAGTTGTTCTCTGTCAAGTGAATCTGTAATATTATCAGAGAGGGCATTTTTCACGTTGAATAGTTGATTTTTAATTTCTTTAATTTTATCATTATTGAAATATATTGCTGTTTTAGAATTGGATGAAGGCATTTTTAAAATGTCAATACTACTATCTTTGCTACACTGTTTTAAAAATTCGTACTTGCAAACTTCCAAATATTGATAGCCAAGAGAGCAAATACTATCAGTTCTATTGGCTTCTTTTGAATAAACAGCATATTTACTGGGGTTCGTATTACTGACCCATTCTAATAAACTTTTAAAAGTATCACAATTCGAGATTAACATCTTTCCATCTTCCTCCAATTGCTTATCAATGCGACCAAATGAAAGACGAGTTGCTTCGAATACGGGCAATTTTGACCAATATTGAAATCCTAAAATAAGTATAATTGAAAGATAAATACTGTGCTGATAAATGGGTTTCATTTTCATTAAAATTGAAGTGAATAGAGGTTTTTATTGTTGACAATCACGGCTACATTTAGGCAGAACGTTATATTCAAACCCACCAATATAACTCTTGGCTTCGCCAGTTGCGGAATTCTTAATAGTAATCGTTGCAATAGTCTCTTTCTTCCCAGTTGTATTAGGTTGACTTTTATAATGTGCTATGCCATCCACGATTGGGATAGTAGCACCATTCACTGATATAGTGCTCCCTTCTGGTAAAGTTCGGGCATATTGGGTTAAATAAATATCACTTTCAAAACTTTCACCCTCTATCAATACCGCTTTTCGAGGTGCAATAGCGACTTTGTAGTCATCAAATCTAACATCAACATGACTAACTTTATCCAATACATAATTGAGATAAACAGTTTCGTCGCACTTTATGAGGTTTTGTAACATTGAAAGCTCCGTCAAAGCACTCATCGGAGTAAGTGATGAGAGGTCTGACCAATATTTTTGATTGTATAAAATCTTCGACACAGAATAGTGCTTAAAAACAAGTTCCTTATCATACTCATCAACGATATAGAGTCTATTTAAAATAGTTGATAATTGATTTTTAATCTGATTTTTTCTGTCATCAGTGAAAAAATCAACTGATTTCGAACTATTTGTGGCTTGTTTTAGGCAATGAGTCACAGTATCCCAACCACCGCAATAATCCACAAACTGTTTTTTCAATTCAATCAGTAGTTTGCTTGCTTCTTTTGTATGCCATATCAAGCCATCTGCATTTGATTGGTACTTTTCATATCTTTTAGGATTTACTTGAGTCATTTTATCAATTTCGGCTTTTAAAATTTCATTCGAACTCCGTATAATTTCACCGTCAAATTCAAATTGCTGATTGATACCACCCAAAGACGCACTAGTCCTCTCCAAAAGAGAATTGTTTGACCAATATTGAAACCCCAAAAAGGCAATAATTGGAATATAAATTAAATGCTTTGAAATAGATTTCATGTTAAAGTGGGTTTGAAATTTTGAGTAAAAATGGTTTTATACTGAGGGGTATTACTGTTGACAATCACGACTGCATTTAGGTAGGACTTCGTATTCAAATTCACCTTTTGTTGTAATATGTTCACCAGTCATTAGGTTTCTTATCGAAGCAACTGCCTCAATACTCTTTTTACCCGTAGATTGAAATTTACTTTTATAATGAGCCACTCCATCTTTTAAAGGCAAATCAATACCATTAACTCTAATTGACATTTCCATAGGATTAGAGGAATATTTAGTAATATAAATATCGCTTTCAAAATATTCTCCTTCAATTAAAGCAGCTTTTTTAGGTGCAACAGCAACTTTATATTTATCGAATATTAAATCTATCTCTTGACTAACTCGCTCCAATGTGTAATTCAAAAAAATATTTTCATCATTCAACAATATATTTTCAATTTTAAAAAACTCTGTTAAAATAGTTTCATAGGGGAGATTAATAAACCTTTTCCAATACGATTCATTTTCCAAAAAAATTTTTAAATGACCCTTTTTAATGATTGCTCCTTTATGTACTGAATCATCAACATTAGTTAACGCATTCATCGAATTAGATAAATGTTGCTTTATTTCTTGAATTTTATTTTTATCCAAAGAAGATGTTGCTTTAAATTGATTTTTACATTCCTTTAAGTACGCAAGTGCATTCTTAACAACTGTATCTGCTGTCTCTGATTTTAAATAATAGCTACGATATCTTTTAGGATTACTCTCTTTTTTTTACGAATTTCATATTTCATACTTTCTGCAGACGTACTTATTATCTCAGCATCATCTTGTAACTGCTGATTGATACCACTCAAAGACTCACAAGTCCTATTCAGAAGCGTAGCCTTAGAATAATATTGAAAACCAAGTAAAACGAGGGCTGAAATGTAGATAAAATGCCAGTAGGCGGGCTTGAATGTCATGGATGAGATGTTTTTATAAGTTGGAAATAGATTTAAAACAAAACGAGTTTCATACTCTTGTGGTATAAAACTCGCTTTTTTAACAATTATAATAATTTTCAATTATCCATTTCTCATTTTTAATTAAAATCTACTCATCGCGCCGCCAATTATAGTTCAGAATTTTTAAAACGAGCATACCCAGCGGGGCTTGCACAAGGCGGGTATTAGCCATAACCACAACGCCCGTTTTGGTTTCGGGAATGAAGGCAATGAACGTGGATTGCCCGTTGGTAGAGCCTGATTGTAGGCAAATCATGATTTTTTTCTTATATTTTAAAATATGCCATGATTTACCCACCGACGTATTTTTATCAATATCCGTTTTGAAAAGTGGCTCTTGCGTACCCCTCAGTATTTTAAATAAAAAAGTGTCTTTTATGCCTAATTGGAGTTTCATAAAATCCAATAATTCGTTCATAGTGGCTTTGATACCTACTGAATATTTAAAAGTTTCATTGAATCGCCAATTGGCAACGGGTAATTGCGCGGGGTTATAGCCTTGAATGAATATAGAAGACGTATCGTCAAACCGTTTTTCTATGTTATTTAAACTATTTTCACCGCCCTTATTGGCTATTATTTTTTCAATAATGGCATGATTGATATGCGAATAATTGTATTTCCCGATTCTCAAATCAGCTGTATCCACGGATTTTAAATAATCAAAGAGCATCCCCTCAGTATAAGACGCATAAGGCTGATTTTTATCCTTTTCATCCATGCCAAAAGCTTCGGGCAGCTTGGGCAATCCACTTGTATGGGTCATTAATTGGAGTAAAGTAAGGGTATTGCCTAAAGGAAATTGCTGTGCAGACTTGAGATAATGATTGATTGAAGAATCCTGATTCAAAATCTTTTGCTCCACCATCATTTGAGCCACCGTGGACGTAAATGCTTTGGTGACGCCGCCAATTTCAAAAATAGTATTGCCATCGGGAGCCGTTTTAGTGAGTTTTGATGTCCGTCCATATCCAAATACCCATGTCGAGTCATGATCAATGCAGCCAATAACCCAGCATGTCATTTTCGCTGTGTCAATGACCAAATCATACACCATGGCTTTTTCAATTTCCTTTTTGAGTTCAATCCCGTTTTGGGCAGAAAGGGGTGAAAAAGTGGCAAATAAAATATATAAAAGACTTATTAATGGTTTCATGAGATACATTTAAATTTCGTAACGTTTGTGTTTTGAGTCAAGTAGGGAATCTAAGCATCTCCAATATTAACGTAATTTTTATACTCACCGATTCGTCGCCCCGTCCATTTTTCAATAAAACGTGATATTTTTTCTTTAAAAGGCAGGGGACGCTGTGTCGGGTCAAACGAAAATGTCCAATTCAATTGATTAATACGCTCTTGCATGACTGCGGGATGTGTGCCGTTGAACAAATCCACGGCATCCGTATTGCTGTAATCAAATTCATCTACTTCAGGTATTTTATCTCGAATTTCAGCATCAGTATGCCATAAACGATTGAAATTCAATTGTTTAAGCTGCTGTTTCTCAGGCGGGCGTACCCATCCGTAGTGGTGCATAAAGGCATTTAAAAGACGTACTTTCAATTTTTTATTGTTTTTTCTAAAACCTTGCGCATCTCGGTAAGAGCGAATAGCTTTATCATTTTTTATAATACGAATTTCGTGCCGATACCATCCTCTCGCCGTTCCGATATAGTCATAAGAGCCATAAAAATGACGGTATTTAAAAAGTAACCCCTCAGTATCAGGGTCAATTTTCCACTTTTCAAGGGCATTTTTTATCTCTGGATGGTACATTTCATGCAAAACCTCATCACCTTGGATATAAAAACACCAATCAGCATCTTGAGAAATGGCATCAAAAGCCTTGTTGGTTTCGATGGCTAAGACCTCCCCACCCTCTCGCAAGCTATCATCCCAAATGGTTTCGATGATGCGAATTTTGTGAGGGTCGATGTTTTTAACCAGATTCAAGGTATCATCCTCGGAATTGCCTACCGCCACCACCACATAATCGCACAAAGGCAATATTGATTTGATAGCTTCCACCACGGGATAATCAAACTTTATGGCATTCCGAATAAATGTAAAACCAGCAACTGTCATTTTTGGATGTAAAATTAGGGTAATTCGTGTAAACCGTGCTTAGTCGAGAAAAAATTATACTTTTGCAGCTATTTCCTGCAAATATCTATTAATGGCTGCATCATTTTCAAAAATACTCCATAAATTTTCAAAAGTCCGTTGGCTTTTAGTGGTGTTGGTATTGGTTTACTTCATTCGGGTGCTGGTATTGGGTGCGGGTGATTTTGCCGTTTATTGGGGTGCGTCTAAGGCATTGAGTGCTGGTAAAATGATTTATCATGTGCCTTACCTCGTCAATCCGAGTAGCGATGAATGGTGCGAATACAGTTACTCCCCTTTTTTCGCTTTCATTTTAATGCCTTTTTCATGGTTGCCATTAAAAGTAGCGGATGCATTGTGGCTCATGATTAATATGGTCATCCTTTTCAGAATTTTTGATTTAATCATCGTTTTTTTAGATATTAAAAAAAGCTTCACAAGGAAAGAATACCGTTGGTGGGTATTTGGGACGCTTTTATTTTCCACCCGTTTTATTTTATACAATTTTGATTTGAGTCAAGCGACTATTATCATGTTGTACGGCTCATTAGAATCTTTGCGATTTGCCATAAAACGGCAATGGGCTTGGGCAGGTGCGCTTTTAGCAACCGTGATTACCATCAAATTAATGCCTTTAGTGATGTTGCCTTATTTATTCTGGCGGCGATATTGGCAAGCGGGTTTAGCGACTTTGGGGTTTATTTTACTGTTTTTAATCACCCCCTCAGTATTGTACACTTGGAATGACTATTTATTGATGTTAAAAGAGTGGACAATCGTATTAAACCCCGCCAATGATGATTTTACGATAAAACAGAATGTCATAGCTGAAAGTATTCACAGCCTATCGGGTTTTATTCCCGCTTTTTTTACCAATGACGTGACCCGTTACGAAATGAATCGGCATTTTGTGGATTTGGATAACTCGACAATGGTAATGGTGCTTAATTCAGCCCGTCTATTTTTCATAGGATTAACGCTTTTATTTTTAAAAACCAAGCCATTTATAGCCATAAATGAGAAAAAAAGGCTGTTTTGGGAGGTCAGTTACTTAATGATAGCCATGTCGTTGATATTCCCACATCAACAGAAATACGCTTTTATTTTGATTTTACCCGCTTGTGCCTACGTTTTATTCAGCTTAATGATGATGAAAAAAACAGGGTTCTACTTAGAAAATAAAAGGCTTTTTTACACTACTATTGCTCTTTTTACGATTGTCTGGCTTTTGACAACAGGCTCCACGGATGGCATTATCGGGCGTGAATTGTATAAGTATGGTCAATATTTCAAACTTATTACATGGGGTACTATGCTGCTCATCGTGCCTTTATATTTATGTAAGCCTTATTTTTTAAATACGATGAAAAAAAAGCTACCTAAGACAGCAAGTCCACATATGGCATAAAACTTTCCAAAAGTTTGAAACTTTTGGGAAGTTATGCTTCGATTTTACGCATTTTTGCTTAAAATATGCTCAAAGTACTGAGGGGTGCGTCAAAAATTTTCCATATACAAAATTGCTACTCCTTAGGCATCATAAACTTTATAATACTGATTATCAATAACTTATATGCAATCTCTTTTTCAAATATTACAATATGCCAAAAACTATAAAGGCTATATCACGCTCAATGTAGTGTGCAATATCCTCATGGTTTTTTTCAATATTGTGAGTATCCCGATGTTGATTCCGTTTCTCCAAATCCTTTTAGGTCAATCCATTCCACCCACACAAAAGCCTGATTTTCAATGGAATATAAAGACGTTGACCGATTTATTTTACTACCAATTAGGGCATATTATTGAAATATTTGGGAAAGAAAAAGCATTGATTTATGTTTGTGGTAGCTTGGTTTTTTTATTTTTATTAAAAAACCTATTCCGTTACCTCGCTCTGTTTTTTATGACGCCTTTGCGCACGGGCATAGTGCGAGATATTCGTCAAAAGCTCTACGAAAAAACGTTGAGCCTACCCCTCAGTTATTTCAGTGACGAACGCAAAGGAGACTTGATTAGCCGCATTTCCAACGATGTTATGGAAGTGGAATGGAGTATTTTGAATGTCCTTGAAACCATCGTGCGTGAGCCCTTGCTGATTATTGGTGCAATATCGATGATGGTCTATATCTCACCCGTTTTGACGGGTTTTGTGCTCGTTTTAATACTCATAACCGCCATTATCATCGGTGGTATCGGCAGAACGCTCAAAAAAGAATCCGCTCTTACTCAGCGTAAAATGGGCGATATGATGACCGTTTTGGATGAAACGCTCGGTAGTGTACGTGTAATCAAGGGTTTTAACGCCGAAAAATACCAAACTGGAAAATTTAGATTAGAAAATAATATGTTCCGCAATGCCATGACTAAAGCCTTGCGGCGGCGGGATTTATCCTCACCTTTAACGGAGTTTTTGGGCATTACTACCGTCTGTGTTTTGGTTTGGTTTGGTTTTAAACAAGTGGAAAATGGGAGCTTGACGCCGTCGAGTTTTATCGCTTTTTTATACGCTTTTTTTACGGTTATTGACCCTGCGAAATCATTTTCAAGTGCCTATTATCATCTTCAACGGGGGCGCGCCGCGATAGACCGCATCAACGGAATTTTGGATGCCGAAGAGATTATTAAAGACAGCGATGCCCCCCTCAGTATCAGCTCGTTTAAAGACAAAATTGAGTATAAAAATGTCTCTTTTTACTATCGTGAAAACGATAAAATGATATTAAAAAATATCAATTTGACCATTAAAAAAGGTCAAATCATTGCTCTCGTGGGGGCATCTGGAGCAGGAAAATCGACAATTGCTGATTTATTACCCCGTTTTTATGACGTAACTGAGGGGTCTATTTTGATAGACGGCGTAAACATTAAAGACTTAAAAATCAAGGACTTACGCGCACTCATGGGCATAGTGACGCAGGAGGCTGTTCTTTTTAATGATACTATTTATAATAATATTGTCTTTGGTTTGGAAGGTGTGACGGAGGCTGCGGTAATTGAGGCTGCCAAATCCGCTAATGCCCATGAATTCATCGTGAATACTGAGGGGGGGTATCAAACCAATATTGGCGATAGAGGTACGAAACTCAGTGGCGGTCAGCGTCAACGAATGACCATTGCCCGGGCACTTTTACGGAATCCTGAAATTTTGATATTGGACGAAGCGACTTCTGCGCTCGACTCTGAAAGTGAAAAGTTGGTGCAAGAAGCCTTAACTGAATTGATGAAAAACAGAACCGCCATCATCATTGCTCATCGCCTCTCAACGGTGCAACATGCAGATGAAATCATTGTGATGAAAGACGGTGAAATAATAGAAAGAGGCACCCACAACGCACTCATTCAGCAAAATGGTGAGTATTACAAATTAGTGGAACTGCAGGGTTTAGCATAGTAGTAATATACCAATAGTAAGGTTTTAAAATAAAAGAGAATAAGGCTCATAAGGGTGCCTTATTCTCTTTTTCATTTCATATTTTTTGAAATTTAATATATTAGTGACTTTTAAATTTGTTAAAAATCCGAAAATTAAATTAAACATAAAGCTCATATAAAAGCATTGCAAATACAATACTACTTGATTTTTTAATTAAAAACAGAACAAATCACTTAACATTAGTTAAGTAATTTGACAAAACGCGTTTTTTGGCTTTATTTTTATACATAATAATTGTAGTTTCGTGACATACTTTAAATAAGTAAACTTAGTTCACAAATGTCATTTTTAAAATTAAAAAAGCAGATTCTCGATACTAAAGAAATCACAGATACAGAATTTGATGATATAGCCAATTTTTTCAAAATTCAAAAAATAGAGGCTAAAAAATATATTTTCAAAAAAGGTCAAATATGCGATTGTATAGCTTTTGTGTCAAAGGGGTGTCTGGTTTTTTACAGCAAATACAATAATAAAGAAAGGGTGATTAATTTTTTAACGGAAGGGAGTTGGGTTGGTGATCTGAATAGTTTTATGAATAAAAAACCAACCGATTTTTATTTAAAAACCCTTGAAAATACGGAACTGCTTACGATTGATTATGAGAGTTTTATGAGTTTGATAAAAAATCATCCAAATTACACTTATTATCATCTTTTGGCTACCCATAAAATGTATTTGAATATTGAAGAACGATTGGCATTGTCCAGTGCTTTATCCGCCGAAGAAAGATATAATCTTGTAATGAAAAATGATTCTGATATTGTCAACAGAGTGCCCAGTAAGTATTTAGCCTCCTATTTGGGAATTGAACCTCCTTCACTATCAAGAGTCAGAAGAAAAATAATCGATAAACTGTAATGTGTATTTCGAGCTAAATAAACTCGTAACACGCACCCAAAAACACAAAACAAAAGCAAATAATCACAATAAAAAAACGAAAGCCAAATATTATGAAAACACTTGTAGTAGTATAAAATTGCTTGACATCGCTCCGAAGTAAAGGACATGTTTTCTTTCAAACAGAAGACATAAAAACTACCACTTTACGTTCAACGAAATTTATTCTATATTTTAAAGTTCTTGACTTCGGAGCATGTTTTTTGACCCTCGTTTACGATTTGATCGTGTTTAATAAAATTTTGTGTTTATTTATTGCTATATCGTTAACAGAGTTATCTGTTAACGATTTTTTTTGCGTGAAACATCTGTCCGTGTTCTCCTTATGTTACTAAAATTCATGTTTTCATACCTTTAGTTAGTAAAAAAGAAATATATTTGGGCGATGTGTGGTATTTAAAAAAACTAAACGACAACCAAAAATGATGACTAACTGGCAAATCAAGCTTTCTCTTTTTCTCAATTATTTCGTTTTCGCCATTTTATTGAATAGCGTGGGCACGGTTATTCTGCAAGTGCAGGGTAATTATGGCATTTCAGAATCCTCGGCAAGTGTTTTAGAAGCATTTAAGGATTTAACAATTGCGGGGGTTTCCTTCATAATTTCCTCTTATATTGTACGCATTGGCTATAAAAAATCGATGCTTATTGCTCTGGCAATAGTCACTGCTGCGTGTTTAATTATGGCGCTTTTTCCTGGATTTGGTACCACAAAATTGCTTTTTGCTGCTGTTGGGGCGAGTTTTGCTTTGATAAAAGTATCGGTTTATGCCACTATAGGTATAATTACAGAAAATAAAAAAGACCATGCGAGTTTCATGAACTTCATCGAATCTTTTTTTATGGTAGGCGTTTTGACAGGCTATTTTATATTTAGTGCTTTTGTGGATAATTCCAATCCGCAATCCACTTCATGGCTTCAAGTCTACTATTTATTAGCAGCTCTATCATTGGTAGCATTTATATTACTATTGTCAGCCCCGCTTGACGAATCATCGGTAAAAGTAGAACAAGCCAAACCTTTAGCAGGAGATTTTGCTGAAATGGTTAAGTTGGCAGCACTACCTTTGGTGATAGTTTTTATTGCGAGTGCCTTTTTATACGTATTGATTGAACAAGGAATAATGAGTTGGTTGCCTACTTTTAATAGCAAAGTTTTGCATTTATCTAACTCTTTGAGTATCGAAATGGCGAGTATTATGGCGGCTTCTACGGCTTTAGGTCGTTTTTTGGCGGGTGTGGTATTGCGTAAAATACATTGGTTCTATGCGCTTACAGGTTGCTTGGTGGCAGCTGGTGGTTTAGTAATAGTTGCGATTCCTTTGGCTCAAAATCTGGGTAGTACCGATATTACAAGTTGGGCAACTGCTCCCATGGCCGCATTTGTATTCCCAATGATTGGCTTATTTTTATCACCAGTTTACCCAAGCATTAACTCTACAATTTTAAGCAGCTTACCAGCTCATCGACATGCTGCTATGTCGGGTTTGATAGTGGTATTTTCTGCTTTAGGTGGCACGACGGGTTCAATTATAACAGGGTATATATTTGAGGCGTATGGAGGGCAATCCGCTTTTTACTTTTCATTGGTACCCCTCAGTATGTTGATAATTTGCCTCTTCTTTTTTAATAAATTGCAGAAAAAAGCTGTCTCTGAATAGATATTAGACATTAGATTTTTAGACATTAGAAATTACAGATTAGCTGTCTAAATCTAAAAATCTAATGTCTAACGTCTCAACTACTATAAAACTCATAACTCAATGGAAATACATCAATTAGGGCAATTATTTGAAACAGTCCAGATGAATAATGTTTTTCCGGATGGTAAAACATTCCCCGATTGTTATCCGAAAACACCTTTGGAGGATATTTTACAGCATTATACTGAGGGGGTAGATTTAAAAGCCTTCGTACATCAATATTTTGATGAACCGAGCGATAGTGCGGCTGATTTTAAAAGTGATATGACTAAAAATATCACCGAACATATTCATGCGCTTTGGGATGTTTTGACCCGTCAGCCCGATAGTGAAAAAAACTCTTTGATACCTTTGCCACATCCGTACATTGTGCCTGGAGGACGGTTTAGAGAGATTTATTACTGGGATAGCTATTTCACAATGTTGGGTCTGCAAGTGTCCAAACGGGTGGATATGATTGAAAATATGGTTGAAAATTTCACGTATCTACTCAATCACGTTGGGCATATTCCGAACGGCAATCGCTCGTATTATGTCGGGCGTTCGCAACCGCCGTTTTATGCCATGATGGTGAAAGTGCTGAGCGAGGAAAAAGGAAAGGACATTTTAATACAATATTTGCCTGCACTTGAAAAGGAATATGCGTTTTGGATGACGGGTAAGAGTGAAAATACTGAGGGGGTATCGGCTTCTCATCGAGTTGTTCATTTGCCCGATGGTGCGGTTTTGAACCGTTATTGGGATGAAAACAATACACCTCGCCCCGAATCCTATAAAGAAGACGTTGAAATTGCGCACAATTCCACTCAAGCGCCCGAAGTCATTTTTAGGCATTTGAGGGCGGCGGCTGAGTCAGGTTGGGATTTTAGCAGTCGTTGGTTCAAGGAGGTGGATTCATTTGCGAGTATTCACACCACAGATTTGATTCCTGTGGATTTGAACTGCCTTTTGTACAATTTGGAAGAGACTATTTCAGAAGCTTATGAACTTTTAAATAATAGTGAAAAAGCGGATTTTTATAAAAATTTAAGTAAAAACAGGCAAAAAGCGATTGAAAAATACTGTTGGAATGAAGCCAAAGGGTTTTATTTTGACTATGATTTTATTAAAAATGAGCAAACTGAACATTTCACTTTAGCCGCAACATTTCCTTTATTTTTTAAAATAGCTACTGAAAAACAGGCAGAAAAAGTCGCTTTCATTTTAGAAAAAGACTTTTTCAAATCGGGTGGTTTGACCACGACTTTACACAATACAGGGCAACAATGGGACGCACCGAATGGATGGGCGCCGCTGCAATGGATAGGTTTTAAAGGCTTAATGAATTATGGCTTCAGGGATTTGGCGAATCAAATTAAAGCCAATTGGATTGCAGCCAATGTCAAAATATACGAAAAAACGGGTAAAATGACTGAAAAATACAACGTTTTTGACCAATTCCTCGAAGCTGGCGGCGGAGAATACCCTCTACAAGATGGTTTTGGATGGTCGAATGGCGTATTTTTGGCGTTGCAGACTTTTAAGTGAAAAGTATTTTAAGTGAAAAAGTGAAAAGTGAAAAAACGCCTGAAATTGGACTTTCATTTTCCGATTATTATCACTTTTCACTTTTAGTTTTTCACTTAAAATGTTACTTTTCACTTTTCACTACTTTCATCGAAATCCTGCGCCCATTCACATTTTCAAGTTCAACAAAATAAGTGCCGTCGGGCAAATTTGTATTTGAAATATTGGCACTTAGTTGCCCACTTGGTACATTTACTGTATTGTGCAAATGCCCGATTGTATCATATACGCGAATGGTTTTGTACTTATAAATCGGTTCCCAAGCCACTTGAAACACCGATGAATGCGGATTGGGTGAAATGCGTAATAGCCTTTTCTCTTTTTCAATGGCAGAAATGACGGTATCTTTGGGCGTACTGCCACCCGTTTTATCCTTTATTTCAATTGAGACATAATTGGAAAGTGTATAAAACATGGGTTCAGTACTGTTGATTTTATAATCATACGTTGCTGAAAAGCGCAATAAATAAGTACCCGGTAAACTGAATTTGGCGCTGGTTTGACGCTGTGTAGGCTTTTCAAAAGTGACTGAACCGACGCCTTCCATCTTCTCCCAACGCACTGAAACGCTTTCATTAACGACGCCGTCAATAGACACCGCCCCCCTCAGTAAAACGGTGTCAGTGGACACATTCAAGCGGTTTTCACCCGCTTTTATATCAAAAGACTTCTTAAAATCGAATGGATTTTCAAAACCCACTAAATGTTGTTTGAAAAAAGCATAGCGACCAAACCAATATTCAATGGTGTATTCATGCCCTATTTCACGCTCATGCAACATCGCACCCATGCCTTTAAATTGGTTAAAAGCAGCAAAAACCGATGCAGCAGGGGTCACTTCGTCTTTATATCCGTTTAAAACGAGAAGCGGATTTTTATATCTTTTAGCGAAATAAGCCACATCATGGTATTTGGAAGTTGCTTTCACGATATTGGTATCCAAACCTAAATCCAAACCCTGTTTCACATAGCTTGGAAAACCACTGGCTTTATTAAAACGAAAAGCCTGCTGGTCACTTGAAGCTGGATTTGCAGCAATTACCGCCGAGACCCGACTATCCAAACCCGCCAAAGTCATCGCTAAGCCTGCGCCTTGGCTGTTCCCCGACACACCCAAGCTACCATTAAAATCAGTTCTTTTACTCAAATATTCAGCCGCTTGCAAGCAGGCAGTTATCATGTATCTATTGTAATATTCCTCCGCTTTTAAAAGACTGCTGGGTTTGTAGGCATTGGGGTCAGTCTGATTAGGTGGCGCATTATGCACTGTCAGTTGTAAAGCGATGGCATTACAACGCTCCGCAAAATCCGTCAAAACAAACTCACTGGCTTCCACTGGTGCATCACCAAAAGGAGGCAATTGAATCACCGCAGGATGCTTTCCTGCCGTGGAAGGTACAGCTAAATAGCCATAAACTTTGCGGTTATCCACATTATTTAATTGCAATAAATACAATTTTGACCCTTTAGGCAAAGTGCGAAGAAGTGTCAATTGAGGATTTAACCCGATATTCTGCAAGCCTTTTTTTTGTTGCGCCCAAAAGGCATCAAAGTCTGAAGGTTCTTTCTCGGCAGGCTGGATACTGAGGGGGGAGAATGCTATAGTGACCGTATTGATAGGTCCATTATTTTGCGATGCTTTTAAAAAGACAACTCCGGGCGATGAAATAGTGAACAGAATAACCGTATCACTTTGCCCCTGCCGAATGGTGAATTCCCCTTTTTTAATAGTAGAATTACTGTTTTTGGGGTCAAAATATATATCATAGTTGCCTTTTCCAAAGGTATTTGAACCAATTCGGATAGCTGCCAATTCCCCAACGGCATAGTTAGCGGTAGCTCTATCGAGCGTAATTTTGACTTGACTTTTGATATAAAATGGGAGAAATAAGAGGAAAAATACAAAAATACGCGCGCTTTTATTCATAGTTTGAACCCTAAATTGATACTATAGTATGTTTACAACGACAAAGTTAGGGCAAATATTAGTAACATTAAAATTACCGAAAGGGTGTTTTTTGCATATTTTATATTTTAATGCGAATTTTAGGAGACATTAGTCCCGAGTCCTCGGGACTAATGTCTCTTAAAAAATCAATCTTTCCACACACAATACAATACCCCATTCAAATCATCGGTTATGAAAAAAGATTTATTATCGCGCATCAATACATCACAAGGGCGACCCTTGCGGTCTTTTTCTTCCTTACCACCTTTCGGTAAAAAGCCTTTGACTATTTCATCATAATCATTTGTTCCACGCGCTTTTACAACGGCATTTCCACGCTCCCGCCAGATCATATTGGAGCCATGAAGCGCTACTAAAAACGCGTTTTTAAGATTCGGATCGTCGAAGTTTTTGAAATAATCGAAGCCCAATGGCGCACTGTGCGCTTTGAAACCACAAAAAGCCACTGTTGGTTCTTTTACCCATTTAGCTCGTGTTGAATCCTTAAATTGTGGGTCGGCGTACACTTTTCCTTGATATTGATAATAAAAAGGGAAACCATAAAAGCCCCCATCGGCTACGGTGTGAAACATTTCTTCAGGTTTGTCGGGGCCGATTTGGTCGCGTCCCATGCTCGTTACCCACATTTTACCGCCCAGCCATTTCAATTGAACTGAATTGCGCAAGCCACGAGCAAAAAAGCGTTGATTGCTACCGTCGGGATTCATTTCTACAATGGTTGAGCGTATTTCCTCTTTTTCAATGCAGGCGTTGCAACTGCTGCCCACTGACACATATAATTTGTTGTTATAAAACGTCAAACTGCGGGTCAAATGCCAACCGCCGTATTTATAATCCAAGCCAAAATCGGGGAATCGAGCAACTATTTGACCCTTATCACGAGGCACAGAATCACCTGTTTGATACTCATAACGGGTCAATTTGCCCGTTTCACTGACATAAATATACTGCTTGCCATTGTCTTTGTAAAAAGCGACTTGATTGCAATTATGCAGATTGGAAAGGTATGTTTTACAACTTTTATAACTGTGGGTAGCATCATTCCATCCATCAAAAATGAGCACTTTCCCTTTTTTATTATCCGATTTATTGAACATGTCAGTGGCAAAAAGACGTCCATCGGGCGAAGGCGTCAAAAAACGCAGCCTGTTCAAACCCTCATACGAAATGCTCACACGATAGCCTTCGGGCGTGTAAAGCGGGAATTTGATCCCCTTTTTCAAGCTAATATTGTGTGCAATAAACTTAAAACTGGGCTTTTGAGTATTCAACACAGAAGGCTCTTCTACAGCTTTTTTTTGCTCAACAACTGCCTTTTCGGGCTCTTGATACTGAGGGGGTGTTGCTGCGGGCGTTTCCGTTTTTATTTCAGCCTGTTTGTCGGCTTGTTTTTCAGCTTTCTTTTTACAAGCGACGAAAAGGAGGAGAAGGAGGAGTAAAAAGTTGTTTTTCATTTGTTTGAAACCAGTAAAATGTGATGAATTATATTAAAAAAATGATTTGACATAAATTAAATATGGTTTTTCAAAGATGTTAGAAACGATATTTGTTTTTTATCGACGGCAAAACCCAATACTTTTAATGCTTCCGTTGCTTCTCGACGAAGCATTTCTTTATAAATACGTTTCGTCGTTGATTTCATTTTTTTGACTTGCATAATTTGATGAAACTCTGCCAATACAGATTCGGCAACTGGCAGTAAACCTTGAAAGTATGCTAATGAGATTAGAAAGTAAGTAGTATGAATACGAATATTGGGGTAATATTCTAAAATGTACTTTTGACATCGGGTGTCATCTGTGATGAACAATAAAACATTTATTTTATCACTTTGCGCAATTGCATCTGCTTCTCCTTTATCTATATGATTTTGGGCTTCCTCAAAAATGATAGCATTGTAAGAAGTACAAAATTTGAAAAATTGATTGTTCCTGATTTGATTGGTAAAATAACCTATCCTGGCAGCAAATACAGGATCTTGAATCCAATCTTCCATTTCTGCCACGATTGTTTGAGGAACAAAAACCTCGTTTAATAATGAACGTATGACATTAGATAAATCAATTGATTGAATACGTACAATATAATTAAATACAGTATTATCAAATATAGCTTTTGAAAGAGGGTACATAAGTGTTATTTATCACTTTTTGATAGTGAAGCCAATGCAAATAAGCCCAGTCCAATACCTAATAATGCATTTAATGCTTGGCTATCTTCTTTTGCTTTTCGTTCTTTATTAAGTTGACTCAATAATTCTCTGTGGTTAATTGAGGTAATTATTTCTTTTACTAAATCTGAAACCTCTTGTTTGGCAGGGTCAAAATCAAATGCTTTGAAGTGTTCTGTTATATGACCTGTCAAGTTTTTCCCTTTTCTCCTATCATATACAACTATAATACGCGTTGGATCTTGTAGATGAGCATAAGCCGTTTCTATCTCATGCTTAACAGTATTTGAAAGATTTCCAAAAGAAAAGACAATAAAGTAGTCAGATAAGTTGATTCTTCTGATAGTTTCACTATCCAATAGATTGTTAGCATTAAAGCGATCAGGCATATACATTCTAAAACCATTTACAGCACCTATTGTATGTAAACGAGAGGCAAGAGTTTGCTCTATACCATTATCAGGGTTGTATGTTATAAATATTGTGGTATTTGCTGTTATCATTATCTTATATTTTGAATTCGTAACAAATATAAATACTAAACGGTTCCTTAGTTTGATTTTTTTTCGTTTTTAGTTTATTAAAAAAGGAATACAAAACCCATAACGCTCTGTATCCCTCTTTTGATGATTCGATATTGAAATATTTTTACAAATCAAACTTAATCCCCTGCGCCAAAGGCAAAACTTTGGAGTAGTTAATAGTATTCGTTTGGCGACGCATATAGGCTTTCCATGCGTCGGAGCCGCTTTCACGACCGCCGCCCGTTTCTTTTTCACCACCGAAAGCACCACCGATTTCAGCGCCACTTGTTCCGATATTCACATTGGCAATCCCGCAATCACTGCCTGCAACGCTGAGAAACTTCTCCGCTTCCCGCACACTATCCGTCATAATGGCTGATGAAAGACCTTGTGGGACGTTGTTTTGCATCGCAATCGCTTCCTCAATCGTAGAGTATTTCATGAGATAAAGAATGGGTGCAAAGGTTTCATGTTGCACTATATCCCATTCATTTTTCACTTCGGCAATACATGGGCGGACATAGCAACCGCTATCCAAACCATCCCCCCTCAGTATTTCGCCTTCTACGACGAACGTTCCACCGTGCTCTTTCACTTGGCGGATTGCCTCGAGGTAGTTATCCACAGCCACAATGTCGATAAGTGGCCCTACGTGGTTGTGGGCATCCAAAGGATTACCAATTTTGAGTTGAGTATAAGCCTTTTTTAAGGCGTTTTTAACCGTTTCATACACGCTTTCATGGATAATCAAACGACGGGTGGAGGTACAACGTTGACCAGCCGTACCCACTGCACCAAATACTGCACCTGGCACAACAATGTTCAAATCAGCCGATGGCGTGATGATGATGGCATTATTGCCACCCAATTCTAATATCGTTTTACCCAAACGACCGCCTACCGTTGCGCCCACAATTTTACCCATTCGAGTAGAACCAGTGGCTGAAATCAAGGGAATACGGGCGTCTTTGGTCATGAATTCGCCCACTTTGTAATCGCCATTGATGATGCACGATACGCCTTCGGGTACATTATTAGCCTTTAAAACTTTCTGTAAAATGTTCTGACACGCCACACTACTGAGGGGGGTCTTTTCACTCGCTTTCCAAATGGTCACGTCACCACATATCCACGCCAAAGCCGCATTCCACGACCACACCGCCACTGGAAAATTAAAAGCTGAAATAATACCCACAATCCCCATCGGATGCCATTGCTCGTACATACGGTGGCTCGGACGCTCGGAATGCATCGTCAAACCATATAATTGACGGGATAAACCGACAGCAAAATCACAAATATCAATCATTTCTTGCACCTCGCCTAAGCCTTCTTGCAGGCTTTTACCCATTTCATAGCTCACCAAATGCCCCAAAGGGTCTTTAAATTTGCGCAACTCTTCCGCGAATTGGCGCACAATTTCGCCGCGTTTTGGCGCAGGCATTTCACGCCAAACAAGGAATGCCTCTTGTGCTTTCGCAACCACTGCTTCATATTGCTCACGCGTCGTCACCGAAACAGAACCGATTAAAACGGCATTGGTGGGTGAAAAAGATTGAATAGATTTACGGCTACCAAAGGATTCAAGCCCCGTGGATGTGCCATGATTGGATTGTTTTAATCCCAATTTTTTCAAAAAATCAAATTCTGATTTTACTTTGGTTAGAGTATTCATATATTTTTTATTTTTAAAATTTCAATCTTTAGTTATCAGAATCGTCTAATTATATCTTCAATTCGATTTAAAAAATTATTTTTTAATACTTTTTTACTTTTATCTTCTTCAATTTCTTGAATACAAATACCACCTATTCGTCCTTGCAACAGGGCTTCAACATGATATTTAGTCTTGCTTGGTAAATTTGACTGGTTAGAGACAACTTTTGATGGCTTGTTTAGTGGTAAAGGACTTATTTCAACAACAGGTTTTATGTTCGATGTATCAGCCAATTGTGCATTTGAACTAAAACTTAAAAACAATCCAAATAAACTGGCTATAAATTTTGATAATCGGTATGATTTCTTTGAAATGACTACATCTTTAATGATTCTATCAGTTTGAGTTGAATTAAAATTGCCGCAGATATTTCCTTGATAGTCTTTAAAATACCGAATCAATTCTTTATCTGTCATCGTGCTAAAATCAATAACTCCTTTTTCACAAGATAAGCAAAATCGATCTTTTTCTACAGCTGTCAATTCATTCCATTTTTGAGAACAAGGCTCAGGGATTGTTATCTTAATTCCTTTATTCATTGATTTTATTTAAGTTTTATTAGTAATGCGAATATTTGGTTTAAAATGCCTTTAGGCATGATATATTGGTAGAAGAATTAATGAAAATCATCAGAGTTCCGTAAGAACGGTATATTGAAACAGCTAATAGGGTGCATTAAATATATCGTCCTTACAGGACTTTAAAAGCATATTGTCTACTATTTCTACCAATATTCCATGCCTAAAGGCATTTTCAAGCCAATATTTGCATTGGTATTGGTTGTTTTTATCTCCTCTAATTGATTTCTAATATTTTTTAAAAAACACAAAATTATCTCTTTCCCGCCAATTAAACACTTTTTTCCTCAAAATACTGAGGGGGTGTTGATTTAAGAACATCGATTATTGATTGAGGATTGAAGAAGTTACAGGTACTTCATAAATCCTCAATCAATAATCGTTATTCGTAAATCAATTTCTATCTTTGCAACTTATTTCAAAGTTCACTGTTTCAAAGGTCATTAAAAACAAGAAAACATCATTAAATAATATAGTTTTTTATAAATATGAATAATACGTTTCATAAGCTTTTAGTTTCAAAAATAACTCCTGAAACAGTGGATTCTGTATCCGTCAGTTTTGCTGTTCCCGAGGATTTAAAAGAGGTTTTTCAATATTCAGCGGGTCAATATTTGACTTTAAAGGTGGCGGTTAAAGGCGAGGAAAAGCGCCGCGCATACTCCCTCAGTAGCAGCCCCATCCAAAATGAATGGACGGTTTCAGTGAAAAAAGTGCCTAAAGGGGCTGTTTCTAACTACCTCTGTAGCGATGTAAAAGTGGGCGATACCTTAGAAGTTATGCCTCCTCAAGGGCGTTTTGTGGCTTCTGTCAACCCTGAACAGCATAAAACATACTATCTTTTTGGAGCTGGTTCGGGCGTTACGCCTTTGATGAGTATGGTGCGGACTATCTTGGAACAAGAGCCCGCTTCCACAGTTTTTATGCTTTATGGCAATAGAAGCGAAGATTCTATTATGTTTAAAAATGAATTGGATTCTCTCCAAAAACGCTACGAAGGGCAGCTGTTTGTGGAGCATATTTTGAGCCAACCGAAGCGTGAAAAATCAGGTGGTTTGGGTGGCTTGTTTTCAAAAGGAAAAGTATCATGGCTCGGCAAAGTGGGTCGGATTGATAAAAGTGTGGTGGAGCGTTTTTTAGAAGACCACACCAAGCGCACCAAAGACACTGCCTATTTTATATGTGGACCAGGAGGAATGATTGAAGCCGTGAACAATACACTTCATGCTTTGAATATCGATAAAAAACAAATCCATATTGAGCATTTCACCAATGATACGCCGGCAGAAGCCAAAGCAGCTGGTGCGGTAGCTTCCGGGGCAAAATTAACGGTGCACTTAAGCGGTCAAGTGATTGAGACTGAAATGAAACCCAATCAGACCATTTTGGATGCTTTAATTGCTTTGAAAAAAGACCCACCTTACTCTTGTACATCGGGTGCTTGCTCTACGTGCATGGCTAAGGTGATGAAAGGCTCAGTAAAAATGGATGCTTGTTATGCTTTAGATGATGACGAAGTGGCGGCGGGTTATATACTCACTTGTCAAGCTCGCCCTACAGCTGCGGAAGTTGAAATTAGTTATGATATGTAAAATCTGATTTTAATACCACATTTTGCATTTTAAAAGAGTCATTCCAAATTATTGGGATGGCTCTTTTCATTTTAACAACAAAAAAGCCACCTAACCTTTCGGCAGATGGCATCAAATATGGTAACTAAACTTTATATAAAGTAAAAAGTTTACAAATCTATACGTACTTAGAAACAGCAATTTTGCTTTAAAGGTTTGCTGAATTATATATTTCATTCAATACATTATCCCAAATGAATATTATTATATATGTCTGTGTTTCATGATAAATTTTCAATTTAAGCCCGAAACGGAATAATATCTTGTAAAATCAAGGGTTCGAAGTGTCTTGTTTTACAAATTATCTATTTTTAAATTTTTCTTTTCAAATAAATTTAAGATATTGCAGCAGTAAGTAGCTTGGCTAAAAGCCGTGATTATTTTTATACGCCTGCTTACTAAGTTTATGTGTGCTAACCAAATTTGAATTTTTAAAATAAAATATCTACTCAATATGACTACTTCTGATTTCAGACCTTGGCTTAAAAAATATCCAGCCAATATGCCTGCAAATATCAATCCTGAAACATACAAGAATCTACTTGAAATTTTAGAGGAAACTTTTAAAAAATATAGGTATAAAACGGCATTTACTTGCTTCGGAAAGGATATGACTTTCGATGAAGTAGATAGGTACAGCCGACAATTTGCTGCCTACATGCACTCCAGAGGCTTAGAACCCGGTGATAAATTGGCGATAATGATGCCCAATATTTTACAATATCCAATTGTATTATTTGGCGCACTTCGGGCAGGCTTGGTCATTGTGAACACCAATCCGCTTTATACGCCGCGTGAAATGAAGCACCAATTCAATGATAGTGGGGCAAAAGCCATCGTTATTATTGAAAACTTTGCTTACCATCTAGAGTCCATTTTGGATGAAGTTCCTATTAAAACCATCATCGTAGCCAGTATGGGTGAAATGGTTGGCGGGCTAAAAGGTCCACTCATTAATTTTATGGTACGTCGTGTTAAAAAGATGGTACCTAAGTTCAATTTACCGAATACTGTCACCGTAAAACACGCAATTACTGAGGGGGCAAAGTTTTCGATAAAATCTTTTGAATCTAAATCAGAAGACGTCATTGCTCTACAATATACTGGTGGTACTACAGGCGTATCGAAAGGTGCTATGCTCACCAACCGCAACCTTGTAGCAAATATGCTTCAAATGCGCACGACGTGTGGTCTTGTCTTGAAAGATGATGGTTCAGAAGTCGCATTTTGTCCACTGCCTTTGTACCATATTTTTGCTTTTACCGTCAATTGTATGGGGCTTTTCAGCATGGGCGCACAGAATATTTTAGTACCTAATCCACGCGATTTACCTTCCGTTATCAAGGATTTAAAAACATATAGACCAACAGTTTTCATTGGTATCAATACCCTATTCAATGCTTTATTGAATCACCCAGATTTTGCGGCACTCGACCACAGCCGAATGGTTTTCGCCTTGGGTGGTGGTATGGCTGTCAATAAAGTCGTTTCTGAAAAGTGGAAGCAAGTGACCAATGCACCCTTAGTGGAAGGTTACGGCATGACGGAAACTTCCCCGTGTGCGAGTACGAATCCCGCTGATGGTTCAGGCAAATTAGGCTCAATTGGTATGCCTTTGCCTTCGACTGAAATGCGCATTATAGATGAAGCTGGCAATATTTTGGGGATTGATGAAGTGGGTGAAATTCAAATTAAAGGGCCTCAAGTTATGAAAGGCTATCTCAATCGCCCCGATGCCACTGCAGAAGTATTAAAAGATGGCTGGATGAGCACTGGCGATATTGGCTTGATGGATGAAGATGGCTATTTTAAAATAGTAGATAGGAAAAAAGATATGATTTTGGTATCTGGTTTCAATGTGTATCCCAACGAAATTGAAGATGTATTGTCCATGCATCCTAAAATTTTGGAATCAGCTGCAGTTGGTGTAAAAGATGCCAAATCCGGTGAATTGGTAAAGGTATTTATCGTTAAAAAAGACCCATCACTCACTGAGGCAGAAGTCATCGAACATTGTAAAACCAATCTGACGCCTTATAAAATACCTAAATTCGTGGTTTTCAAAGATGAATTACCTAAAACAAACGTCGGTAAAATATTGAGACGCGAATTAAGAGAGTAAGTTATAGTTATTTGTGCTTGATTGTTAGTGCTTAGTGCTTGGTTATCACGTGTTGACGAATTACTAAGCACTAACAACCAAGCACCAACAACTAAAAACTATTCTGCATTACTTTATACAATACTTTCTTATCCCCCTCAGTAAAAGCCCTACTTTTATCAATTTTCATGTATTTTCTTTTAAAAGTTGCAATGGCTGCACTGCTATCGCGCGTGTCGTAGCCAATGATGCGTAAGGCTTGTAGCGGTTCAAAATAAATGGGAATAGTGATGCCTGTGGTATCACCATACCAATTACCAAAGCCTTTTTGAGCCAATAATTTCCAATCAAAATTTACATTAGGGTCGTTTTTTCGAGTCGGAGCGATGTCAGCATGACCTATAAAATTAGCGGTAGGGATACCGTATGCCTTTTTTAAATTTTCAAGAAGCTGTAACAAACTCTTCATTTGCGGCTCAGCAAACGGCTCAAAACCATCATTATCCAACTCAATTCCGATGCTACAGGAGTTAATATCTGTATTATTCCCCCATTTTCCTGCCCCCGCGTGCCATGCTCGGAGGTAATCGTTCAGCATGTGATGCACCGTCCCATCTTCACAAATTACATAATGTGCACTCACTTGCGTGCGCGGCAAGGTGAACGTTTTAAGCGTTTGGTCGCAACTGTTTTGCGCGGTGTGGTGAATGATGACAAAATTAGGTTTACGCATGTTAAAATTGGTCGTTCCTACCCAATCCACAGGAGGTTTGAAACCCACTGTATCCACTAATGGATATTCACTCAATCGCTTGGCATAAGTCTTCATTTGCTTTTTATAGACCTTATTCGTAGCGTCATAAGGCGTTTTATGGCAACTTATTATTAAAATGAAAAATACGATACTGAAATATCTAATGAGTAACATGGATATAGAATTTGTTTTAAAATAGATAATTGTTTGACCCTCCAAGGTAAGTATTAGTTCGTAATGGTATAATCAAGTGTATGTTTTTCATGTTTTATAAAGACGAATTTTATAAAAAATAGGCTAATTACATCTTAAATTTCCTTAAAAAGAGGCATAAAACCAGAAATGAACATATATTTACAAAGAATTAAAAAGAAGAATCCAATGTTTATAACTATCATAAAGCGTTTTTTTATACAACTACTCCCCCTCAGTATTTTACTGTTTTTAAGCAGTCCAATCGTGTTTTCGCAAGGTACTGCCGCTGTTAAAAAGAAAGTTCCAGTTAAACAGCCAACGCACCAAGAGATTTTTAATGAAAAAATGACCTTGCCGAGGCCCCTCAGTATGGCAGCAGGTGTAGTCGCTTTTGGTAAAACTTTTAGAGGAAATCCCTATCCGAAATCTAAGATTGATACCACCAAACGCTCGGATGGCTCTGTAAAACTGCAACCCATTTCAGCCGAAGTTTTGGTCGTGAATTTAAGGATTTTCGATTGCGTTACCTTCGTAGAAAGTATGATTGCATTGACCCAAACGAGCCGCTCTAAAACACCCAATTTTGATACTTTTAAACAAAAAATAGCCCAAATTCGCTATCGAAATGGTGAAATTGATTACGCAGCCCGCTTGCATTATTTCTCGGATTGGCTTTTTGAAAATGAAAAAAGAGGCGTTTTAAAAAATATCACGCAAGATATGGGCGGTGAAATATTTGATAAATCGGTGTTTTATATGAGCTATAAAAAAGATACGTTGTATGGTAATATGGCCGACCCAAATACCTTCGCTCGCATGAAAAAAGTGGAAAACGACATCACCAATAGAGTCAAATATTTTATTCAAAAAGATAAAGTTGCGGATATAGAATCAAAAATAAAAGATGGTGATATTATTGGCATTACCAACCGTTTAGAAGGCATGGATATGGCGCACACAGGCATTGCCCTCTGGCAAAATGGGCGATTATATATGCTGCACGCCTCATCGCAGTTTCGTCAGGTATTGATTTCAGATGTGCCTTTAGTGGATTACCTTGCTCGTAATAAATCTCAAACGGGCATTATGGTCGGTCGGCTTATTGATTGATTATTGCTTTATCAACTAATGGGCAATTCCAAATATACGGTCGTACCTTTATTTTCAACGCTTACTATTTTAAGAGAGCCTTCATTGGCTTCCATCATTTCTTTTGCCAATATCAAGCCTAAGCCTTGCCCTTTTTCTTGTGCGGTGCCGCGTCTTGAAGTTTTTTCATTGATTGTAAACAATTGATTTTGAATGTCTTGTGGTATGCCGATGCCATTATCGGATATTTTAATTTCAATTTTATCCCCCTCAGTATCAAAGCTTTGTAAAACGATTTCACCGCCCGAATTCGTGAATTTTAGAGCATTGCTGACCGTATTGCGAATGACCAATCCGACTTGATTTTTATCCGCAAAAGCAGTCGTTTCAGGTTCAATATTATTGATAATGGCGACATTTTTCTGTTGAGCAGTTTCATATAAAAATTGTAATTCTTCACTGACTACTTCGTACAGATTGATAGTTTCAGGTTGGGTTTTGATGCCTTTGAGTTGAGAATATGCCCATTGCAGTAAATTATCAAGAGTTTGAAAAAGAGCATTGACGTTATTGGTGAGCTTCTGGGAAGCTGTTGAAAACTGTGCTTGCGACAAGAGTCCAAAATCCGTCATTTCTAAGTAGGTTTTTAATGTACCAATAGGTGTGCGCAAATCGTGGGCAATGATGCTGAATAATTTATCTTTTGTGGTATTGAGTAATGCAAGAGATTCATTTTGTTGTTCAATAATACTTTTTTGCTTCCTCAAACGTGAATAAGCCCATGCTGCAAAACCCAGCAAAATAAGCATAGCCATTAAACCACCAATATAAAAACGGTTTCGTGCTTGCAATAGGCTATTCTCCTGTTCTTGCTTTTCAACGGCGTGTTTTTTAATGAGAGCGTCTGTTTGATTATTAATCTCTTCATTTTTTTTCATTTCTAATTTCCGAACAATCTTCATATATACCATTGCCTCTTGGTAATTACCTTGGTCGGAATAAAGCCCACTCAATGTTTCATAGAATCTAACCTGTTCGAAAGTCTGCATTTTTTCCACCAATGGCATACAAATTTTTAAAAGCTTTTCAGCTTTATCGTATCTTTTTAACCTAATGTAAGAGTAAGCACAATGCGAATAAATCACAAAAAGTAAATTATCAATCTGCACTTTTTTGCACAAATCAATGGCTTTTTCGTAGTAAGATATAGATTTTTCGTATTGCTCTATTTCAGCGTAGAGTTCGCCCAGAGCATTCAGAGCGTACACTTCTTTTATCGTAAGATGTTCAGCTCGGAACAATTCAAGTGCTTTCTCCATCGTGATAATGGCAAGGCTATCTTTATCCAATTGGCGATATGAGGCGGCTTGTCCAAAATAAACGCCAGCAGTTTTAGCTTTATCATTTAAGGATTCAAAAACTTTAAATGCTTTTTCAAACCAAGGCAGCGCATCGGTAGGTCTTTCAATTTGGCCATATAAACTACCCAAAGCAGCAGAGGTTAAACCAATTAAGCTGGCATCTTTTACGGAATCAGCATACGCTGCATTAGCCAAAGCGATTGGAACTGCTTCATTTTGACGTCCCAAATTGCCCAATTCGTAAGCCGAATTGTAAGCGGATTTAATAGCATAAGTGTAATTTTTCTGTTTTAAAAAATAAGTATATGCTTTTTGAGAAAAATATAACGACGAATCGGCTTTGCCTTCCGAATCAATACTGTAAGCCAAATTGTAATATGCTTTGTGTACCCCCTCAGTATCACCGACTTTTTCAGCCAATGCTAATTGTTCACGGCTATAACGAAGGCTTTCAGCGGCATTTGTTTCACGCGTTTTATCAGCTAAAGTATCTAAAATAAGGATTTTTTGACGCTCTTTATTGGTCTGTTGTAATCTCAACAAAAGACTATCAATATGTGTCTGTGCTGATATTTTATAAATATTGAAAAAGCATAAAAAAGATAAAAAAACAAAAACTGCTTTCACTATAAAAGATATGATTATGGATTAAAATGTAGATTTAATTCGTCAAAAGTAATCATACTTTAGGAAATATACGGTTTTCAAACTGAAATAAGGTTTTTCTTCTTGAAAATTATAAAGTGAAAAAAGTGCACTAAACAGAACAATGCTTGCATAAGCAAACAAATAGGTGTTTACTGAGGGGGGGTATTTTTAATAGGCTTAAAATATTCAGAAGACAATAAAATGAATTTAATTTATATAAAAAATATAAAATATGTTAAGTACTCAATTACGTGTAATTTATGTTAATTTTTTAGTATCCTCAGTAATATAGTTGCCTCCGTAACATATAAATGCCTATATTTGTTGTATTATAAAACATCGCATAGAACATACTTTCCCACTTTACCACCGTTTTAAAGCTTTTAATCATAAAATAATTTTGCACCAGTTAAAGGGATGCAAGCTATTTTTTATTTGAATTATTGTTGATCCATCGTACATCGATAGGAACAGTAGTTTAAGTAAGCATTGCTTTTGCAACTTATATAATCCCAATTTAGACATAAAACAATGATTATGAAAGCACCACAATCCCATGAGCTACAACAAGCTCATTTCAAAGTACCAGGCAAAAACAAGATGGCTAACCACTATTGTCATTTGCCTTTGAAAAGAATCAACTACACTTTTTTAAAGCAAATAAGCTTAATAGCTTGCTTGCTTAGTATGATGGTAAGTGTTAAATCCTATGGCCAATGTGTTCCGCCAACGGTCAATACAATCTCCAATCAAGTTGTCTGTAATGCAACTGCCACAGCAGCAGTTAATTTTACGGGTGGAGCCCCAGGAACAGTCTACAGCTGGACAAATAATACGCCGTCAATTGGATTAGCCTCCAGTGGCACGGGCAATATTCCCTCATTCACAGCAACCAACGCTGGTAATACAGCGCTTACAGCCACAATAACAGTAACGCCTTTTATACCTGGCACTGAGTTGGCATATATTCCCAACTTCGGTGATAATACAGTTTCTGTTATCAATACGAGTACGAATACAGTAGTAACTACTATAACTGTTGGAACTAGCCCTCTTGGCGTAACAGTGAGCCCGGATGGCAATCGAGTTTATATAACCAATTATGATGGTGGTACAGTATCAGTCATTAACACAGCTACGAATACGGTTAGCGCAACTCTGACGGTGGGTACTTTCCCTACTGGAGTAATCGTGAGCCCAGATGGAACTCGTCTCTATGTTCTCAATAATGGAACGGGTACGGTCTCTGTCTTCAACACAAGTACTAATGCACTCATTTCAACCGTAACTTTAACATCAGGACTCACAGGTGTTACAGTAAGCCCCGACGGCAGCCGACTTTATGTAGCCAACGCCGTTGCAGGCACAATTTCAGTTATCAATACAAGCACAAACGCACTCATTACAACAATAAATGTAGGTACTAATCCATATGGTGTAACCATAAGCCCTGATGGTAGCCGTGTTTACGTAGCCAATAATGGCTCAGCTAATGTTACAATCATCAATACTGTTACAAATACAGTTGTTACAACCACTTCAGTAGGTAACAATCCTTATGGTGTGACTCTAAGCCCCGATGGCAGCCGACTTTACGTGGCTAATTTGGGCAGTAATTCAGTATCTATTATCAATACAAGTAGTAATTTGGTAATATCGACTATCAATGTTGGTAGCCAACCTGCTGGGGTATCCGTTAGTTCTGATGGTAGCCTCGTTTATGTGTACGTGGTGAGTGAGCGATCTAACTCCGTTTCAGTAATAAATGCAAGCACAAATTCAGTCATCGCAGATATACCAGTAGGTAAGGGACCTTTTGCTTTTGGTAATTTTATTAAACCAGGCTTGACCCCTTGTAAGGGTACTCCCAAGCAATTTACAATAACAGTAAATACAAAACCTACCATAAGCAGTACAGCGAGTCTTCTTGACAATAACACAACGGGGCAATGTGGTAAAATAATCACTTATAACTCATCTTTTACAGGTGCACCTACTCCTACCATCTCTTATGAATTTAAAGGCGTAACAATTGCCACAGGCAGTGGTAATGGTAGTGGCTCATTTTTCAATGTGGGTACGACAAACGTTATTCTTAGTGCTACAAATAGTTGTGGCGTAGGGACTCATACTTTTGATATAACGATTAAGGATACTGAAAAACCTACAATCAGCTGCCCACCGAATCAGTCTATTACTTTAGGAAGTTTTGAATGTAGCCGACCGGTTATTTTCACTGACCCCTCAGTATCTGACAACTGCCCTGATGTTAATCTTAAAAGAATGGATTTAACAACCATCAGTTCAGGTGTATCATTAAGCCCTGGAATTTATAATTTGAAATACCGAGCTACAGACAAAGCAGGCAATACAGCAGATTGTGGATTCACTATACAAGTCAACGGACAACTGAGTTCAAGTCGTTTGACGTGTATCCCAACACTCACAGTCTCTTTGGATGAAAGACAATGCGCGAGTATTCTCGATGGACCTTCGTTGCTCACGAATGGCGTATATTATTGCCCAAGTTTTTACAATACAACTATTACTGGCAAAACCAATTCAACATTTACGAGTGCCGATATTGGTAAAACTTTCACTGTTACTGTAAGCGATAATTTTAATAACCGTTGTTCCACATTGGTCTCGGTAGTCGATATAAAAGCACCTGTTTTAAATGCACCTCTTGATGCCATTATTTCGTGTGCAGATGTGAGCCAAGATGGAAGAATATTAACAGATTTAGCTTTGCCTTCTGTTATTTATGAATGTAGTAAAACAACTTTCAGCTTCCAAGACAAAATAATCAACCTGCCTGTTGGTCAAACTTCGTTTAATACTCGTCCAGATGGTTTCCCTGCGGGCAAAAACTTTGATTTCGCGGCAGCGTATGGTTCTAGTAAAATCATCGTTCGCACTTACACAGCAACTGATGAATCCAATAATAGTTCTACTATTCAAAGAGTTATCTACGTTAAAAACATAGAACTATCTCAAGTAGAATGCCCAAAAGATGTAACTGTGGCTTGTGTACAAGGTGATTTTAACACTTCTATTCAATCTACAGGTACACCTGTCATAAAAAATAGCCGCTTAGTGCAAGACGCTTCTTGCGGAATTGATTATTTGTTCTCCGATGAAAGAGTAGATAATGCACAAGGTTATTTAATAAAAAGAACTTGGACATTTATTAGTCGCTTGAATAATCAACGCCAATCTTGTGTTCAAACAATAACTGTAAATGATACCAAACCAACCCTCACATGCCCGGCAAGTAAAACCGTTACAATCGGTGCAGATAAAAAAGTGGTAGTCTTAGCATCAAGTGTAGGAACAGCTTCCGATAATTGCACGCCAGCAAATGCTCTGGTTTGGAGTATCACTCAAGGCACAAGTACAAATACCTCATTGACATATATATGCGCTGATTTGGGTAATAAAGCAGTGCAAATATCGGTCAAAGATGCGGCAGGTAACACGAGTAGTTGCAATACAATGATTCAAGTAGTTGACCCAAGCAACTTCTGTGTCAATATCCCGCTTTTGGCTATTTCAGGAAATATCAATAAAGAAACGGGTGAAAATATATCCGCAACGGTTAAAGTATTCCAATCCAATAGCCCAATGGCGGATATGGAAGGAAGCAGTTTTCAATTTAATAATTTAGTTCAAGGCAATTCGTATCGAGTACAGCCAGAAAGAGACAATGATATTTACAATGGCGTCACTACATTTGATATTGCACTCATCAGCAAGCACGTTTTAGATATTCAACCCTTTACATCGCCTTACCAAATGATAGCGGCTGATGTGAATCGTGATGGTGAAGTTGATGGTTTGGACATGATTTTGATTCGGAACCTTGTTTTAAGACGCATTACTCGATTCCCGAACAACAATTCATGGCGTTTTATTCCTAAAAACTTCATTTTCAAGGATAGTAAAAACCCATTTGCAGATGATTTCCCTGAAGCATTGAACTACAACAATATTTCAACGGATATCAATAAAGCAGATTTCATTGCAGTAAAAGTAGGCGACGTGAACCTCAATGCTAAAGCTAACGTACTCGCATTGTCAACCAGAACTGCCCGCCCAACTGAAAATATTTATTTAGTGGATAAAAAAATGGAAGCAGGTAAAGAGTATATCGTTGATTTAAATATCAATAATAGCACACTCGCAGCCCTCCAATTGGCTCTTAAAATAGATAAAACGAATGTGGCAACTTTCAGCGTTCAAGAGGGCAATTTACCACAATTTGAGAGTGGCAACTTTGAAGTCAATCAAAAACAAGGAATTGTCGGGATGGCTTGGGTGAATACTAAAAGAGAGGTTTTTTCCAACGAAAACAGTATTATCCAACTCAGGATAACGCCTCGTCAATCAGCTTGGTTGCACGAACTTGTAAGCCTTGAGGAGCAAAACATGGAGAATTTGAGCTATGATACTGAGGGGGTCGAGAAACAATTGCAATTAAAATTCTCTAATCTAAAAACGGATAATGTAGTTTTTGAGTTACACCAAAATCGCCCGAATCCATTTATGAGTGAAACAACTATTTCATTCAATTTACCTGAAACAAACACAGCAGAACTCAGCGTTTATGATATAAATGGCAAACAGATTTATAACTTAAATAAGGTTTTCACAAAAGGTTTTAATGAAGTAAAATTAGATAATTCGGTTATCAAAAATACCGGTGTATATTTCTATCGCTTACAATCTGACAAATTTACGGCGGTGAAAAGAATGCAATATTTTACAAATTAACTAAAATTGTGTTCATAAGATGTTCAGCAAGAACGCCCCAGCAATGTGCAGGGGCGTTCTTTTTATATATAAGCTTTCTTCTTCCTAACATATCTAAACACTTCTCAAGGAACCCAAACCACCATCCACACCCATAATCTGACCCGTAACCCAACTGGAATCGTCGCTCAATAAAAAGGCGGCGGCGTGAGCCACATCTGCTGGTGTGCCAAAACGACCTATTGGGTGGCGGCGATTACTTGCTTCCCGTTTTTCATCCGATGATAAAAGTTTCTCAGCCAACGGCGTATCCGTTAAAGAAGGTGCAACGGCATTCACTCTAATTTTATTCATCGCCAATTCAGCGGCTAATGAGCGGGTTAAGCCCTCAATCGCTCCTTTTGCGGCTGAAATGGAGGCGTGAAAACCCATGCCTGTCTGTACAGCTACCGTGCTAAAGAGAACAATACTTGCACCCTCTGCTTTTTTCAATTTGGGTAAAACGGCTTGCAAAACGCCTATCGCACCGAGCACGTTGATTTGAAAATCGTTCTTAAAATCATCCATACTCAAGCGAGCAAAAGGGCGTAAATTGATACTGCCAGGACAGTAAACCACTCCATGAATCACATCAGGTAATTGCGTAAAACCACTGAAATCGGGTTGTAAAGCATCAAAATTGACGTGTAATACTGAGGGGGTATCCCCTTCATGCCTTGAAGCGGTATAAACATTGGCACCTTTTTCCACGAGCATATGAGCCAATGAATGACCAATGCCCGAACTCGCTCCTACAATAAGTATATTTTTATTTTTCATTACGACTATCTTTTTTTATTTGAATTAAAATCAAACAAGGAATGGTGATTAAAGTTTTAATACGCCATCTAATTTTCATTTTAACGTATCGAATATGAGTGCATTTTGCACCATCACGCTCTGCATGACTGAGGAACCTCTACACTTTATAAAAAAACATTGATTTTTCATTTTTACCAAAAAAAAGTTTTAATTTTGAAACGAAAGTCTTTTTTAACAAATTAAAACTAAACAACATGGTAACTATGAATTGGCTTTTGGATAAATATGGTGAAAGCCACCAAAATGCAACCAATAAACTGATACATTGGGTATGCGTACCAAGTATCGTATTTTCTCTTTTTGCCGTTTTATACGCTATTCCTTTCCCTGTTGAGCGCAGCCTTTTCACTAATTGGGCATTTGTACTTTACGCCGCCAGCCTAATTTATTATATGCGATTATCCTTACCTATTACATTAGGTTTACTATTGGTATGTGGGGCCATGGTATTGGGCGTTGATGCTATTTATAATGGTACTGGTAAAAATGCCGCTTCTCTGGGATATATCGCCTTGGGTATATTCGTGGTAGCTTGGATAGGTCAATTTATTGGTCATAAAATAGAGGGCAAAAAACCTTCTTTTTTAGAAGATATTCAATTTTTAATGGTGGGTCCTGCTTGGTTATTGTCTTTTATTTATAAAAAAATGGGCATAAAATATTGAATTTGTACTTATTGAAACAAAAAATCCGTACCTCTTGAAATTCAAGAAGGCACGGATTTTTTATTTTAAAAACTTATATTTTACTTTTTAGCTGCGTAATCCAATATCAAATGGCAGAATGACCGCACGCCCAATGTAAAACCCGATTCATCAATAAAAAAATCAGGTGTGTGGTGTGGTGCCACATCTATAGCCGCTTTATCTTTAGCCATACCTCCTAAAAAAAAGAAAAAACCGGGCACTTTCTCTTGAAATTTAGCGAAATCTTCCGCACCTGTTACCGGAGATTGAACGATGATATTCTTTTCACCCGCCACTGCTTCCAAGGTTGGAATCATTTTTTTAGTCAATTCAGGGTTATTATAAGTCACAGGATTACCTATTTCAATGGTCAATTCGGCCGTTGCACCGGCGGATTCGGCGATATTGGTCACCACTCTGCGCATATTTGCGTGTATTTCTTTTTGAACCACGGGGTCAAGAGCGCGGATAGTTCCCAAAAGTTTGGCTTCCTCGGGAATGATGTTTTCACGTAACCCTGCCTGAAACATGCCCACTGTAATAACACCCGCAGACTCTGTAAGTGGTGTCATTCGACTAATAACTGTTTGTAAACCCATGATAATCTGCGCGCCCGTTACGATAGGGTCAACGCCATTCCACGGATAGCCACCATGTGTTTGCTTGCCTTTAATCGTGATTGAAAATCTATCAGAACTCGCCATTGTTCCCATCGGGCGGTAGCGTATAGTATTGACTGGCGTTTGAGAATTGATATGCAAACCGAAAATAGTTTCCACTTTAGGATTATCCAAAACACCCTCTTTTATCATTTCAGAAGCGCCACCCATTTCTCCATTGGGCGCACCCTCCTCGGCTGGTTGAAAAATGAAAACAACTGTGCCCGGAATATCGGCTTTTACTTGGCTCATCACCTCAGCCGCACCCATCAAAATAGCGGTGTGCGTATCATGGCCGCAGGCGTGCATCACGCCAGTTTCAACACCATTAAAAGTAGTCCGCGCTTTAGATTTAAAAGGCAAATCTACTCTTTCTGTAACAGGTAAGCCATCCATATCAGCTCTTAATGCCACCACGGGTCCCGGTTTTCCACCTTTTAAAATACCGACGACACCCGTTTTAGCAATACCTGTTCGTACCTCCAAACCAAGAGATTTGAGATGGTCTGCAACGATTTTACTCGTTCTGACTTCACGATTGGATAATTCTGGATTTTGATGAAAATCACGGCGCCAAGCAATGACTTTAGGTTCTTCGGCTTGCGCCAATTTATCCATTTTAAGCTTTAATGCAGCATTTTTATCGGTTTGTGCTTGGATAGACAATGCCGTAACAAAAAATAATACGAGCGTAGTAACTCTTTTTAATAGTTGACTTTTTTTCATACTGAATGATTGATTTTATTTAAAATGAATATCTATAATTTTTTAATTAAAATGTAAAAACCACAGCTAAAAATAGTAAAAGCCATCGAAATTATATCAATGGCTTTTATTATTTTAGAGATTAGTCACTTTTGGGTGGTTCAATGACCGATTTTACTGAGGGGCCCTCATAAGAATGTTCAGAATCAGAATCATGCTTTTCAGGACTAAATTCCTTTGCGTAAATTTGGAGTAAGAGTAAAAATAAGGATAAAAGAATGGGTCCAAATATCAAACCTATGAAACCAAAAAGATTCAAACCTATGATAACTCCAAAGATAGTAATCAATGGATGCGTATCGCCAATTCGTTTTTGAAGCCAAAACCTAAAAAGGTTATCCACTGAGCCTATAATTAAAAAACCATAAAGCAGTAAAATAATACCAGATGTGGTAGAGCCACTCGTAATTAGTAAAATAGATAAAGGCACATATACCAGCGCCGAACCTAAAACAGGAATCACCGCCGCCACACAAGTAGAGACAAACCATAAAAACGGGTCTTGCACTCCCAGCACCCAATAGCCTATCAAAGCAGTGATGCCTTGTATGAGCGCAACCAATGGGATACCAATGGCGTTGGATATGACTAAATCATTGAGGTGTTTTTTTAAAAAAGAGGTGCTGTGCTCTCGCATGGGCAACCATTTATAAATAGATTTTTCGATATTAGCCCCCTCAGTAAGCATGAAAAAAAGGATGAAATACATAATGACAATAGTAATAATACTACTAAAAGTAGCTCCTAAAAGCAATTGCATCTCATTCACACCCCACTCTCCTATATTCCGTATATTATCTTGAGTGAGGATATGTACGCCATATTGATCCTCTATTTTCTGAATGTATTGTTCAACAGGCAGCCAAATATCATTGGAACGCTTAATAGTGGGTATGATTCGAGATGTCAAAACCCCAATTAAGCCATTGATAGGAAGTAGAACTATTAAAAAAGAAGCAATCATCAATAAAAAAGCGGCTAATGCCGACTTTCCTCCTAATTTTTTAGTCAAAGCCTCCATCCATCGCCTAAGTAGTATATATAAGGTGTATGCGCCCAGAAAGGCTGGTATGAAATTTTTTAATTGCCAAAAAATAACCCCGCCTATAATTAGAATAGTTAAAACAAGAAAAGCTTGACGAATGTAAATATTGGGAATGGGTGTAATCGGATTCATGATATGTAGTTTTTAAAAAAAAATTTCAGGATTTCAGATTTCAAATTTTATACCCCTCAGTATATGTAAGTTTTTTACCTCAGTTTTGAGAATTTGAGATTGAAAAATTATTTACTCCAATCAATGTTTTTCATTTGCCATAAAATCCATCTTTGCCTTTTGCGGACGTAATCCGAGGGATCATTTACTTTATACTTGATGGGATTGGGCAAACAAGCTGCTATGAGTGCCGCCTCCTCATTATTGAGCTTGATGGCTGGCTTTCCGAAAAAAGATTGGGATGCCGCTTCTATTCCAAATATACCATCGCCCATTTCAGCCACATTGAGGTAAATTTCGAGAATTCTCTCTTTACTCCAAAATAACTCAATCAATAATGTGCAATATACCTCTAATCCTTTTCTAAACCAATTACGGGTTTGCCAAAGGAAAACATTTTTGGCAACTTGCTGCGAAATGGTACTGGCGCCTTTTTTCTTAGTATGGCTTTTATTATATTTCAACGCCTTTTCAATCTCTTGAATATCAAAGCCAAAGTGTTCATCAAACTCTTGGTCTTCGCTGGCAATGACTGCTCTTCTCGCCGATTCTGAAATTTTGTCGCTCCCGACCCAATCCTTATAAATGGCTTTTCCTCCTAACCATTGACCAATAATAGTGGGCGTGGTGAACACAGGCATGAATATAAGGAGGAGTGTATAAACAAGATGGGTAATAAATAAAACCAGTAAAGTTTTCTTTATTACTCTATACGTCTTGCTTATCAGTGGATTATTAGGAAGTAAACGTGAAATGAATCCCATGTAAAGTATTTTTATCAAACCAAAAATAGGAATTTTTAATATAATTTAACATCCAAAAAGGGCTTAATCCCTGAAACGCAAGTTTTTTTTAAATAAAAAACTTTTTTTTAAAAGTATTTTCATCTCATTTCCTAATATTTAATTAAAGAAAATTTCACAAAATATTGATACAAAACATTGACTATCAATTATTTAAATCAAAATTAATTCATTTTTTTTCACACAATGACTTAAAAATGTCTTTGCACAGCTAAAATCCTTGATGCATCTTTGTACTATCAAAAGAAAAAACAAACTACTGAGTAAAAATTACACAAGATATGTTCATGGGATTATAATTTGTTGTCAGGGGTCGTCCCAGTTTTATTTCAAAGTCGGGACGACCAAACTGATTATCTCAAAAGAGAGAAAAACATAAAAAATGATTTCATCCAAAATATTTAGAATTGCAATTTAAGGATTTCCCCCCTTCCTAATTGCACCATTGATAAGGTTTAAAAGACGACAAAAGGTCGTATAAGATATATGTTCATGGGATTATAATTTACTGTTCGGGATGCGTCGTCCCAATTTTGTTAAAAAAACTGGGACGACAATCTTGATTATCTCGAGAGCAAAAAATAAGAAGAAGTTTAAGAGCGCCGAAAGGCTCGTATAAGATATATGTTCATGGGATTATAATTTGTTGTTTGGGATGCCGTCCCAATTTTTTTAAAAACTGGGACGGCAATTCTGATTTTTTCTAAAGAGATAAAACGAAAGGCAAGAATTTCATCCAAAATTGTAAGCAATCCTGAGGATTTCCCCCCTCCCAGATTGCAATTACAAATAAAAAAGAAACAAAACGAGAAATCGTATAAGATATATGTTCATGGGATTATAATTTGTTGTTTGGACGTCCAAGATTGTAAAAATCATGGACGTTTTTTTTTGCCCTAATTTGAAGGCAGATTTAAGATTTTTAGATAGAAGATTTAAGACATTCAATGCCCCCACTCATTATATATTTTAATTTAGGTTAAAAGGAAAAGCCGAATCAATTGAATGATTCGGCTTTTCTCTTGAAATCTAAGTCTTAAATCTTTTATCTAAAAATCTTAA
>JANPHO010000680.1:0-13401 GCA_031424515.1 Saprospiraceae bacterium | reverse complement strand
GGTAGAGCTGTAAAAGATTTCTTTTTGGATGATAAGAAAACGTATTTAGTTGAAAAATTGAAATACCAATTTACGCTTTTAATTTTGAAAGATATGTTGACTAATGAGGATAAAGAAGCCCTTGAAGCGCATAATATCAAGATTTTAACGATAAATTATAGAAAAAATACGCAGTTGATGATGACTTATGATTTGGGAATTGATGCAGCGTATTTAATCACGCCCGACCAGTATATTTTAGGGCGTTGGAAAGATTTTACGCCCGAAAAGGCGATTGATTTGATGAATTTATACTTATCCGGTGTTGTTTTTGACACGACGACTTTGCCTAAAACAGAACAGGAAACAATTGACGAACAAGTCGCTGAAAAATTAATGTGTTTAGCAAATTAAATTAAAATCGCCATGCCTATTTATCATAAATTAGGAAAAATTCCGCAAAAACGCCACACGCAATTCCGTAAGGAAAATGGTGACTTATATTACGAGCAACTGTTCGGCACTATCGGTTTTGACGGTATGTCATCATTGATGTATCAAATTCACCGCCCAACGATGGTCAAAGAAATTTTATCTGAAACCAATGTCGCGCCAAAAATTGCGGTGGAGAAAAGCATGAAAGCCCGTTTGTTAAAGGGTTTTGAAGTACAATCTCAAAACGATTTTTTGGATAGCCGTACTGCACTTTTGGTTAACTCGGATATTCATATTGGTCTGGCTGCGCCTAAAAAATCGCTTCGTACCTATTTTTATAAAAATGTGGACGCCGATGAAATGTTATTTATTCATCAAGGTTCAGGTACTTTGCGGACAATGCTGGGTAATATTCCTTTTGAATATGGTGATTACCTCATCATTCCGCGCGGCATGATTTATCAAATTGATTTTGATACCGAAGACAATCGCTTGCTCTATGCTGAAAGCTTTCACCCCATTTACACACCCAAACGCTATCGCAATTGGTTTGGTCAGTTGTTAGAGCATTCGCCATATTGTGAGCGTGATTATAAACTCCCACAAGACCTCGAAACCCACGACGGAAAAGGCGATTTCATCATAAAAATAAAAAAACAAGGCGTTTTATATGAAATGCTCTACCCAACGCATCCGTTTGATGTTGTCGGTTGGGACGGCTATAACTTCCCGTATGGTTTTTCAATTCATAATTTTGAGCCTATAACGGGTCGTGTGCACCAGCCACCGCCAGTGCATCAAACCTTTGAAACTAAGGCGTTTGTTATATGCTCATTCGTGCCACGTCTGTACGATTATCACCCCCTCAGTATTCCAGCTCCTTATAACCATTCAAATATAGATTCTGATGAAATGCTGTATTATGTGGATGGTGATTTTATGAGCCGTAGTAATATTGAAAAAGGGCATATCACGCTGCACCCTGCGGGTATTCCGCACGGGCCTGCACCTGGTGCCTACGAGCGCAGCATCGGACATACAAAAACCGAAGAGTTGGCAGTGATGATTGATACTTTTAAGCCGTTGATGGTTACTGAAGCGGCTTTAGGGATTGATGATGGGAAGTATTATAAGAGTTGGTTGGGGTAATTTTAAGAAGACCTAAGACCCTTAAATTGTTCACTAAAATTGAATATTGTCATAGATATCAAGCATAGGAATCGAAACTTGAAGAGATTTTAAAAATATAGAACTTTCTATTGTTTCATAATCTTTTTCACGCCACAAATCAGGTTCTTCACGAAAGCGGGTTTGAACATGACACTTCTTTTGGTCTATCAAAATATATTCTTTGAAAGAATCTAATGATTTATACTCCTCAAATTTAGCAATACGATCATATTTTCGAGTGCCTCTGGACAAGACTTCAACAATTAATAAAGGATTGATAAGCAAAACCTCATTTTTATCGTAATACTGAGGGGTCTCTGAAACAACTACAACATCAGGATAAAGGCTGAAATTAAGCTTGGGCAAATAAATAGCTTGTTGCCCAGAACGGACATAATAGTTTTTTTCTAATGCCTTAACGGCTATTTTAAGTGCGGTACCTATGTTTACGATTATATCATTGTGTGGTCCTCTTGCCATAGGAAGTTTGGTTATGATACCGTTATAGTATTCGTGTAATTCACTGCTTCGTTCTTCGCGGCGCAGATATTCGGTAAGTGTATAACGGTGTGTTTCTCTTTGGGGTTCAATAATCGCCAAAGGGTTAACTGGAAAATCTGTGAAAGAATCATCGTTATACATATCAATGTGTGATTTTTACAAAATTAATGGTTTTTTAAACAATAGCAAAGCAAATAAAACATAATTATAAAATTATGAATTTCACTTTAAACAACATCCCTTTCGGTATTTTTTCAATAAAAAACGGTAAAAAACGCCTTGCAACCATCATAAACGACCAAGTTGTAGATTTATACGCTTTGGCTGAATTGGGCTGTTTCGACGATTTAAAAATCAAAAAATCGGTTTTCAAAAACGATTATTTAAATGATTTTATAAGCCTTGGAAAAGAGAAAACCAATGCTGTGCGCAAGCGGTTGCAAGAGATTTTATCAAATACGGAAAATTTACCCCTCTTGATGCTTTCAGCTTCATCACGACGGGGCGTGACAGTATTTTTCAATGAAAATGATGTAAAACTGCACCTTCCTATCAAAATAGGCGATTATACGGATTTTTACTCTTCTGAACAACATGCCACAAATGTCGGTAAAATGTTCAGACCCAATGGCGATGCCTTGTTACCTAATTGGAAACATTTGCCCGTGGGTTATCATGGGCGAGCGAGTTCAATATTTGTTTCGGGTCAGAATTTTCACCGTCCAAAAGGTCAAATCAATGCTTCTGATGCCACGCCACCCGCTTTTTCAGCAACCAAACGCTTAGATATTGAGTTAGAAATGGCGACGATTATTGGTAAACCTAATCCAATTGGCGATACCATAGATGTCAATAAAGCTGAAGAATATGTTTTCGGTTTTGCGCTGTTCAATGATTGGTCGGCTCGTGATATTCAAAGGTGGGAATATGTGCCATTAGGTCCCTTTTTAGCTAAAAATTTCTTTTCCTCCATGTCGCCGTGGATTGTGACACTTGAAGCACTTGAACCTTTCAGGGTGCCTGCGGAGGCGCAAAGCCCAGAAGTTTTACCGTATTTAAAAGAAGAAAAAAGATTGAATTTTGATATAAATTTGGAAGTCACGCTCATCCCGAAATCCGAAACCCGAAACACGACATATACTGAGGGGGTAGTAATCTGTCGTTCTAATTTCAAAAATATGTATTGGACAGTGGCGCAACAAATCGCCCATCATACCGTCAATGGTTGTAATTTGAATGTGGGTGATGTGCTGGCTTCGGGTACAATTTCGGGCAAAGAACCCGATAGTTTTGGGTCATTATTGGAATTGACTTGGGGTGGCAAAAGTCCGATAACACTGCCCGACGGCTCCACCCGCACATTTTTAGAAGATGGAGACACCATTATTATAAAAGGTTTCGCTGAAAAAGATGGTGTGCGGGTAGATTTTGGCGAAGTACAAACGACTGTGTTACCTGCAAAAGGTGTATAATGTTTGGTTTTTAGTGTTTAGGCTGTCTAAACACTAAAAACCAAACACTAAAACTCAAATAAAATGCTGACAATCAATCCAAAAGAAGTATCTATTCCTGTTTTACACAGTTATTTGCAAGGAGCAGTGGCGCCTCGCCCGATTGCTTTTGCGTCCACAATTGATAAAGAGGGCAATGTGAATTTAAGTCCTTTTAGCTTTTTTAATGTCTTTGGGACGAATCCGCCGACACTCATTTTTTCACCGAATCGACGTGTACGTGATGGCAGTTCAAAGCATACCCTTGACAATGTTTTGGAACACGACGAAGTGGTTATTTGTATGGTGGACTATGCGATGGTGGAGCAAATGTCATTGGCGAGTTGTGAATATGAAAAAGGCGTGAATGAGTTCAAAAAAGCGGGTTTTACTGAGGGGGTGTCGGTGATGGTCAAACCGCCGCGTGTAATGGAATCCAAAGCGGTTTTTGAGTGCAAAGTGAAGCAATTGATACAGATGAGCGAAGAAGGAGGCGCGCCTAATTTAGTGATTTGCGAGGTCATTTTAGCCCATTTTTCGGAAGATATTTTAAATGAAAAAGGCATGATTGACCAATTAAAAACCGACTGGGTAGCACGTTTGGGTGGTGATTGGTATTGTCGAGCATCAGGCGATGCGCTTTTTGAAGTGCCCAAGCCGAGTATTCACAAAGGCATTGGCGTGGATGCCATTCCCGATTTTATCAAAAAAAATCCACTTTTTACGGGCAATGATTTAGGGCGTTTGGGTAATATCGAAAAACTACCCGCTCAAGATGAAATTGATGCGTTTTTAAAAGAAAATCTCAGTAACGATTATCCTAATTTAGCTAAGACGTTTCTCAATGAAGGCAAAGTAAAAGAAGCTTGGGTAGCGCTACTTTCGTTACATAAATAATTGATTTATAATATTTTATGATTTTTATTTAACATAACATAAATTATACTTAAAGTGGGGTGGGCAGGATTTTAAGGATGATTTAGGATGCAAAACGTAGCGCGGAACTTCAGTTCCGCACGAAAAAATTCTAATCCATCCTTTAAATCCTGCCCATCCTAATTCAAACATAAACCCTATTTCAAAAAAGCCGATGGCATTTCTCCAGTCACTTTTTTAACCGCTCGGTTGAATGTTGATTTTGAATTAAAACCACAATCAAAAGCGATGGCTAAGAGTGTGAGGTGTTGTAATTTAGGGTCTTTAATTTTTTCTTTAAAAACATTGACCCGAAATTCATTGACAAAATCATTGAAATTTTTCTGAAATCGGGTATTGATAACATTGGAAACCAAAGAGTTATGGGTATCTAACTTTTCAGATAGTTCACTCAATGTCAATTCAGGATTGAGGTAAAGTTTTTCCTGAACCATTATATGTTCTATCTTAGTTTGCCATTTTTCAAGCTCAATATTGTCTATTTTATTCTCAGTTTTCAAGGATTCCGTAGGCTTTTTTTCAATCGCAAGGGGAGATGAATTTTCAGCAATTTCTTCTTTTTCAACTGCTTTTTCATTAAAAACAAGATGCCGCGGCTGCATTTGCCAGTAACCCGCAAAACTGATGTAATAGATGATAACCGCTACCACCGCTCGCTGAATCCAATCATCCCAATAGGATAATTCAATCCAGAATCCAAGGATAAAAGTGATTAATGCCACCACTACTCCCCCAATAATCGCCCATAGAAAATTTTTGTACCAATCAAAACGCACCCCCTCAGTATCAGAGCGTTCTTTGGGAAGCCAATTTAGGTATTGCCGATACAATTGCACGGCAAGCACCGTATATATACACAGCGAAATAATTTCAGCAAAATTGAGTAAATCACCTATGTACAAAGGACTATGTACGGTTCTTACCCACCAATCTTCCACATTTTTACCCATCAAAAAAATGCTTAATTGATAAATGAAATAGACGATATAAGGCATAAAATGCTTGAAATCTTGTTTTGAAAACTTAAAATCTGTATTGATTTGCGTTTTTAAATAATAGTAAAAAATGGGTCCAATGACCAATCCCGTGCTGTGTGGGAAAAACCAAAGTTGCTGCCCCAAGATATAAATTCCCATAAAACCCAACATAGAACCCAAGTTGGAAATACACAAAGCTGCTATGACCGCCGCCATCCAAAAATCGGATTGCCGTTCTTCTTGAATACCCCTTTTAATGAATAAAATAATGTAAAAAATGCCTTGTACAAAAGCAAAAAGAAGCACAATGGCGTATATGTTGAGTTGAATATTCATAAATTTTGTATATTGTTAAATTGTTGTATTGCTTTATTGTTGCCTAATTACAGTTAAAAGCAATACAACAATTCAATAATCTATTAGAATGTAAACGTTTTACCATCGTCTGTGGCTTTCACTTCCACTATCAATTTTCCTTGATAATCAGCAGCCTTACCGCTCATAATCACGGATTTATCGGCAATGTATTCCAAGCGGGTGCCTACTGGAACTTCCCAAATATTACGAGCGAAAGGCATCCAACTGCCTCTATAACTTACTCCCACCTTTCCATTGGGATTAATTTCTTTGATACCAACACCTTTGGGTAGTAAACTGTTGCTTTTGAGGTATATTTTGACCCATTTAGCGTTATTAGTGTTATCAGCGTTTTGGGCAAACATTGCTTGAGATATCATCATCAAAGCGGTTATGGTCAATGCTATTCCTATCTTTTTCATTTTTTCCTTTAATTTTAATTATTGATTGTTAAAAATAATGAGGATTTCTTTAAGTGTAAGTTGTGGGGTAAATCTTTTGGAAAGTTTGAAACTTTCCAAAAGATTTTGAAAGAATACTGAGGGGTAAGAGCAATTAATTTTGGCTTTTATACCCCATTGATAAACCCGTATCACCCACCACTTTCAAATCTACCGAAGTTGTTTTATTCGATTTATTATCTACGATAAGCGCTGTATTTTTATCCACCTTTACTGAGACGGACTGATTGGGTTTGACAACTTGAGGCGAGTGCGTACCTCCATTTATAGGCGCAAGGTAAACGGTAAGGTCGTTGGCAGATACGTTTTTTAATTTTACACTGAAAGACCCATGCTCATTGTTTCCGAGTACAAAACTGTCATTGGGTTTGATGGTTGTGTTGGATGTTAAAGAACGGCAAGAAGTTGCTGAAATAGCAAAAGCGATGCAAACGATGATTAACTTTTTCATTTTTAATAGATTTAAAATGTGATAAATGATTTTTAAAAACAGTATTTAAAAACTGATTATGACACAAAAGTCTATTAAAAATGAAGCTGTATCGCTTCAAAATATAGTTTGACACGTCGTTTTTAGAAGAGATTTAAGTCAAATTATGATTTGACACATTCTGTCATACCCCCGCCGAGTTCTTGGGGTTAGAAACCTCAGTATTTTTTGCTATTTTCTTCGATTTATAATCTCTTTCAAGCCTGGCTCACACGTTAAAAGATGCCATCCACCGAAGACGACAAAAACTTTATCGTATTGATTCAGCAATTGATCAATCGTTTTTAAAAGAAATTGGTCTCTTATTTCTTTGGATTTTCTGCCTATTTCTTGAAATTTTCCGTCTGGGTCAAAAGGGTCGGTGGGCTCTAATTCCTCTAAATCGAAAGGTCGATTGAGTAGTTTTGTGTAATGGGTTTTAAAAAAATCAAAAGTTTGTTCCTTTTCACTTAACTCAACGCCGCCTTTTTTAATAATATAATTTTGGATAAAACCATTAAAACGCCTCTCAATGAGTGCATTATCCACGATATTATCGTCTTTCAAGCCCCACATTAAGCGTTCCGTGACGATATACGCCAAAAATTCGCCTTTTGAATAGGTTTTTAATAGTTCCGAAAACTCAAATGGCGTATCGGCATCACCATTGACAGTTGGGATTTTGAGGCTATCCGATAGCACTTTTATCAAACCAATTTCACCACCTTTAATGAGCGCATCGAATTTTGAACGGTATTGCTTTTTTGAAATATCGCCCCCTTCATTGACCGCCACATCGGGCAGAGTTTCAAAAAATTTCTTTTCAATCACTAAATACATCGGATTCAATGTATCACTGTTATCCGTCAAATGATTAACACCACAGAATACAATATGCTTTTTACCCTTTTTAAATTCCAAAATATAAGGATTGGAAGGCAATCGCCTTTGAGAATCCAATTTAATATTCAAATAACTCACCGTCGGATACGCCGCCCTGGACTGTGCCACAACGGTCGTTTTAACGGTAAAAAGGATTAAAAAGACTGTCAAATATGTAAAAAAGCGTTTTTTAAACATGAATTTTTGCTGAATTTGGGTTATATACTGAGGGGGTCAATGCTTTTATTTTTTTCTATAAAAACAAAGTTTTACCCATTTTTTGAATTCTAACAAGCTATTGTTTCATTGTCCTTTAAATGAAATTAGAACAATCTATGAATCTACCGGTTTACAACTTAAAGCCTATTCAGTAGCTTATTATGAGTTGTAGGATAGGCTCTTAATCAATTGGTAAGAAATAAACCTTGAAATGGAAAAACAAAAGCTCTTATTTATTTGCAGCCAAAACAAACGCCGCAGCCTAACTGCTGAAAAAATGTTCGAAAACAATCCTGATTTTGCCGTAAAATCGGCAGGTACGGAGCACAATGCGCGCATAAAAGTCACTTTAGGGATGATAAAGTGGGCAGACGTTATTTTTCTCATGGAACGCAAACACCGCGACCGACTCAAACAGCACTATCCCGAAGACATTAATCCAAGGATTCTTAATAAGCAAATTATTACATTCAACATTCCCGACGATTATAATTTTATGCAACCCGAATTAATCGAGATTTTAGAAGACCATTTAGCTGAATTTTTTGAGTTTTAAAGTAGATAAAGCATTTTAGGATTATATACTGAGGGGTAACAAACTTACTCTTTTTTATAAAAAAACGGAATTTTAACCACTTTTTGAATACTGTCTTTTGAAAAATAGTTCTTCCTGATTTCCAATATATTCCTGCCTTTCACAAAATTTTCGGAAGGAACATAAACCAAAAGCCCCCGCTCCGAGGCTTGTGGATGTTCATAAAATTGGTAGTTCAAATTGGCTTGTAATGTATCATTTATATAAATACTATTGAATGCTTTATAGACCTCAAATCTCTCTTTATCAACGGCTTCCCGTTGGGCATTATTCATTTTAAAGCGTTCTTTTATACTGTATTCTTTTAGGTTCATACGCTCCCTTTCTCTGGCAATATTTGGAATAAATACCTTTAAAAAATCATCGGTAATAACATCTGATTGTATGGTAGGCGTATAAATTTCAGCTTCTTTATCGATGAGATTTTCATAATTAAATGCCAATAGTTCATGCGGTTGATTGTTGAAAGTGAAATATTTATCCGTTTCAAAATCATTAAAAGCAGAGCTTTTTTGTAGTTGCTTACCAACTACCATCCCCCCCAGAAAACTAAAAAGAAGCATAATAATAAAACCATATTTTGATTTGGAATTAGACATTTGTATGCTTGTGATATAGCCAACAGGTTTTTGAAAAATGTAGAGCGAAAATATAACACCTACCACATCACCAAATCGAGTGACTATTTTTTCAATCCTTTTATTGTCAGGATATTTTTTGCCTAAATACCATATAGAAAAATTCACCACCAAAAACATAAAGTAAATGCCTACACCAACAGCTATAATGTGTTGAGGTGTAATTGGAAAAACCGACATCAAATAGGTACTTAATTTATAAAAAGCTAAAACACAAATAGAAAGAGAACTCACCATTATCGTGATAACCGTAGCCGATGAAAAAAGAACGCTACAATCGCCATCTAATTTGGCACAATAGGCTGTCAAATCAGGGTATTTTTCTTTCGCTTTGTGCCAGTGTTTTTCACCCATACCTTTTTTAGAAGTCACATCAATACCGTTTGGATACACCGAATTGAGACCCAACAAAGCAATCCAAATACCTCTAAGGAGCAGATGAATACCAAAGATGATAACCAATACATCAATACCCATCAAAAAAATAATACTGGCAAATTTTAAAAAAGTAAATTCAAGCTCACCCGATTGGATAATAGAGGGTTCTACCCAACGGGTAAAAGCATCAGGCAATTGGAACAACCCCGTGACGATTAATCCCGACATGACCAACTCGGCTTGCCAGCTTTGCATGCCTAAGTCTATGAGCCATGCGGGTTCTCTTGGAGGTGGTATTTCCGTGTTGTGTTCTTGGTTAGGTATGTCTGATTTGAAATCCATTGTTCTGTTTTATTTTTATTTTCTATATTTTTTCAATAAATCCTCATACCGTTTCTTCCCTATAAAACGGCTGTATGGCAAATCATCCGGTGTTAAATTAGCGGGGTTAAAACCCAAAATAAACGCTTTTTCTAAGATTTCATAAAATTTATTTTCATCCCCATTCATGGCGTATATTTCGGCTAATGTTGTGAATGGAACGGGATTTTTGGGATTAACATCAATCGAAATTTTCACGTTTGCAAAAGCTGAATCTTTTTGCCCCGACATATTAAAAGCCATTGCAAGGACATTATGATAGTTTTGTACAATCTTTTTGTCCATTTGATTGAGGGTCATTTTAGGCAATTGAGTAATTTCAAGGTATTGTTTTTTACTAATATAATACTGCAAGAGCGACTCAATCATGTTAAGATTATTAGGATCATAATCCAATACTTGCCTTGACTTTTTAACCGCAAGCGCCGTATCGCGCTCCAAAAATGCCAAATAGCTTTCATTCAAAAGCCGTTCATTGATTTTTAGACTGTGCTTGGCGGCTAACAAAAGCAGTTCTTTCGCACCTTTTACATCGCCTCGTTTCTGTTTGATGCCACCCCAATAGCTGTACCAAACGGGGTCATTTGGCAATAGTTTTACTATTTTTTCAAACATGCGGTCGCTTTCATCAAAGCGTTTGAGGTTGTTCAAAGCCGACCCATAAATACCCAAATACTGTACTTCATCGGGCTTTATTTTCAAGACTTTTTCGAGATAGGGCAACGCAAGAGAATCCCGACCATTTTGCTGATAATACAAAGCAGACCGCCAATAAGCCAGCGCAAAATTGGGTGACAACTCGGCGGCTTCGTCAAATTCCTTCAAAGCCAAGGCTGGCTGCCCCATTTCTTGATAAGCGTTGCCCAACGCTATTTTTGCCCAGTGTCTTTCTTCGGGATTTTCACCCAACATTTTTCGGGCAATCTCTATGCCTTCATCGTATTTACCCTTTCTTTGAAAATACAACGACAAGCGGTAGGGATCTGAATTGCGCAATATTTGCTCGCACACTTTGCGGTTCAAGTACGCCAAAGTCGCTCTTTCTCCCAACTTTTGCGGGCTGACGAAAGTCACGGACGGATAATTTGTCATCCGCATCGTGACCGCCAAGGCACTATCCGCGTGGGTAATTTCGCAACGAATAACGTTGTTTTTCCTGCCCAACAACTCCCGCAATTGAAAAGCAATACTCCGTAGCGAAATACCAAAACCCATAACTGAAATGTTCATTTCGGCTTGTTCGCTGCCACTCACAGACTGAAAATTCTCGGTCTTGATGGACTTTACCTCACTTTTCACAAGGCTGTATTCGTCTTGCAACTGCCGCGCCATGACATTACCATCAAAACCATTTTTTTCTAAAGACTCGGGCACTAAAAATGCTTCTATTGAATAGCCTTCTTCTTTAAAAATTCGGAATACCAAAAGCACCATGATAATAATTAAAAACAAAGTACCAATACGTAGAATCAAAGAAACAAGCGAACCAAACCAAGAATCATGTTTGCGAATATCCGTATTTTGCCATGTGGATCGTAAAAAAGATAGCATTTTTTTCAGAATTTAATGGGTTGTACTTGATTTACAGGTAGTTTCCCTGTTTTGGGACGAAAATACTGAGGGGTATTTGCCCCTTATTTAAAATCACTTTTTCCAATAATTCAAAACCACTTTCACCCAATCTTCCTCGGTTTCGGGGATATAAACATGGGGTTTAAATCCGACATTGTCCATTGGGCGTGTGCTTGCGCCACCCCGCCGCCCACTGGCAGCAAATATAGTATAAGAAGGACACGCTAACGCATGTTGGCGCACATTCGTATTATCCATAACTCCCGCTGAATTTTGACCAAAAAGGGTCACTTTTTTGGAATATTCAGCCTCCATAATAAACCATTCAGCAGTACTGGCACAGCCTTTATTGATTAATACCGCTACTTGTTTGGGATTGCTTGTGACACTATCCATCTTTGTAGTAGGTGTACTTGGATAGTAATATCGAGCCCCTTTGACCTTATCCATACTATCAATGGTGCTTTTCCATTCACCATATTCAGTAGCATATTCCTTTTTACTTTCGGCAGATAAGCTGTTCCATGCTTGTTCATAAATCTTTCTTTCGGCGGCAATAATATCCTCAGTCGCTAACACATAACCACCATCCCCATTGTCCACAGTGTATGGTTGGGTGTACATAAACGGTAAAATATTTTTATAATTACTATTTGAACCGCCCCCATTATCTCTGATATCAATGATAAGCCGAGGAGTTGACAGTATTTGAGCCTTGTTTTTATTGATTACGCTGTCAATAACATCAGGTCCTTGGTTAAAAGTACTGAAACGCAAATAAGCCGTTTTATCATCAACCATTTTGAAATAGGCAATCTGATCCATAGCTATTTGCTGTGCATCTAATTTAATTTTAGGCTCAGGAAACACCTTTTCCCACGCACCAAATTGGTTAAAAATCAAGACGTTTTCATTTATTGTTGCTCCAATATTTGTAGGCGTAAAATCACCCATGTAATAAGTCGCCTTCCATTTATCGCCATCTTTTTTTAAGGTAAACTTTTCTAAACCAACTTTCCATTTCTCTGATTTTGCCTTTAAAATGGTGGCTTGGTAAGTATTTTCAAGTTTTTCATTTCGCTTTACTGCAACTATATAATTACCATCATCAGTACGCCAAACACCTTCAGCTGCCGCTAATTTATCTTTGTTTTTATCCAAATATTGATAAATCGCGGTGCTATCGAGTGTGGTCATTTGTGGAGCTCCCGTAGGCATATTCTTTGCTGGGAAAGTCGTTGTCAAAAATATGTGCCCATCTTTGAAAAATGCTACCCATCTTTTCATTAACGTATAACAATCGTAACCATCGGTGAGTATTGCCGCCGCTTTTGTTACACTGTCCGTCAATAGCTCAAAAGCCTTGCGGTTATTATCGGTTATGCGATAATCGAAGCCCGCATAATTAGTGCGTACTTTTTGTTGCAATACTTTGAAGTTTTGGGAGCAATTGCAATCCGCTTGAGCATTGGTTACAGAAGTATAAAAGCAGCAAATTAAGAGGAGTAAAATGTTCTTCATTGTGTATTGTTTTTATAATCTCTAATGATTGATAAGTTATGATTTTTCGTAAAAATACTGAGGGGTCTCTATTTCAAAAATCAATTCCCACCAATTTCAGGTGACAGAATAAAAAAGTCAAAAGATTTAATGACATCAATCATGGTTTGCGATAAATCTATTTTTTTATCGTTCCTTTCCATCCACTGAACGGTGGAGCGAAAAGGACGTAAATCAACCACAACCCATTGATTTTCATTGTATAAAGCCAATAATTCATCGGGATAATCACCGTCGCCGAGCTTGTCCGTTTTGACTTTTTTCTCCATTTCATAGCGAACTGCTAAAGCAATATGCAGTGATTTTTGGCTTTGCATATCAGCAAATTGACTGATGGTTTCGCCAATATCGAGTATTTTTGTGGAACTGTAACCCCGTGCTACGTGGTTTGAACCCGCCTT
>JANPHO010000679.1:0-9290 GCA_031424515.1 Saprospiraceae bacterium | reverse complement strand
GCTTGGGCGAAAAGCCCGGCTACTGCTTTTGATTTGTACTGCGATTTGATAGAAAACATAAAAAAACGATTTGATACTGAGGGGGTGGAAATTCCTTATCCACATTATGTGTTTGAAAGAAAGGAATGATATACAGAATATTTTTAGTTTTCATTATTTTTGCATCCGTGTATAATCGCAACACATGAGAATACCCTTAACTTTTTCACAACCAAATATAAAATAACCTGAATTATTAACATGCGTCTTGTAGGAGGATTAATTAAAAGAGCATTTACATTAGCAAACGGAATTCAAGGGTTGGGGCAATCTCCTATTGAATTACAGCGTAAAACGCTTAAAAGACTCATACGAAAAGCTCAATTTACGGCATTTGGAAAATATTTCCATTTTAGCGATATTTTATTTTCTGATGATGTCATTAAAGCATTTCAGGAAAATGTCCCTTTCTTTGATTACGATAAAATTCATGATGAATGGTGGTATCGTTCCCTTCAAAATAAACCCAATATCACTTGGCCTGGCAAAATCAAGTATTTTGCACTGAGCAGTGGAACTACTGGTGCGCCGAGTAAATATTTACCAATGACGCATGAAATGATTAGATCTATCCGTAAGGCAGGTTTTAAGTCGTTTTATGCTTCTACTAAGTTCGATTTAGATGCTGATTTTTTTACTAAGCAAGGGCTTTTCATTGGTGGTTCAACCACATTGAAAGAAGCAGATGGTTATTATGTAGGTGATATGAGTGGCATTAATTTAAAAGAAAGCTCACTTTGGCTTTCCTCATTTTCAAGACCTGGCAAAAGGATTCAAAGCATCCCTGATTGGAATCGTAGGATAGAAGTGATTGCGCGCAACGCGCCAAAATGGGATATTGGTTTCATTTCAGGCATACCATCATGGATTTTATTGATGATTGAAAAGGTGGTAGCATATAATAAGGTGGAAAGTATTCATGATATTTGGCCTAATCTACAGATTATTGTTCACGGAGGTATAGCTTTTGAGCCACACCGGAAAGCGTTTGATGCTTTGATGCGCAGACCCATGATTTATATTGACACTTATTTGGCATCAGAAGGCTTCATTGCTTTTCAAAATCGCCCCGAAACGCGTTCGATGGCTTTAATACTCAATAATGGTATTTTCCACGAGTTCATTCCATTTAACAGTGAAAATTTTACAAATGATGGCGTACTTATAGGTAAACCACAGACTTACACTGTTGATAATATTGAAAAAGGAGTAGAATACGCTGTTGTCATTAGCACTTGCGCAGGTGCATGGCGTTATTTGATAGGCGATACAGTTAAGTTTACAGACATTGAGCGAAAGGAGTTGCTCATTACTGGGCGAACCAAGCAGTTTTTAAGTGTTACTGGTGAGCATTTATCTATTGATAATATGAATCAAGGTATTCAATACGTACAAGATATATTGAAAACAGATGTAAAAGAATTCACTGTAGCTGCAGTAGAGACTGACGCAGGATTTACTCATCGGTGGTATATAGGTTGTAACCCTTTGGTGGATAATTCTACTTTCGCTCGCTTTTTAGATGAGCATTTGAAAGAGATTAATGACGACTATGCAACTGAAAGAGGCTCAGTTCTCGGTGCTCCACAAGTGGAAATTATCACGCCTCAAATATTCCTAGATTACATGAAATCGCAAGGTAAAGTGGGTGGACAATCCAAATTTCCAAGAGTGATGAAAACAAAGGCTTTTAGCGATTGGGAAACTTTCGTCGCCGTTAAAAGAAAGCGGGTTGCACCTTAAAATAGGAATTCTATCCTTGAAATTTGAATTTTGAGAGTCTGATACTGAGGGGGTACCATATTCGTCAGAAGATTTTACTTTTTAAAAAACAAATAATTTGAACATTTTTTCAGCAAAAGCCTTCTTTTCAGGTATTCCGATCGGTTTTTTATTCAGTTTTGCCTTGGGGCCTGTTTTTTTTACTATAATTAAAACAAGTCTTGAAAGAGGTTTTCGTTCTACTATTCCTATCACGGTGGGTGTAATATTAGCGGATTTGGTTTTATTGGCTTTGGCTTATTCAGGCGTTGAGGCGTTTATGCCTACGGGCGTGGATGTGTCCTTTTGGGTGGATATTTGTGGCGGTGTTTTTTTAATAGTTTTGGGTGTCTTTGGTATTGTAAATAGAAATAAAATAAGCGTTGGAAGAGAAATCGGTGCCACAACGCTTTTTTTTCAAAATCTCTCCAAAGGCTTTTTTTTAAATATATTGAATCCTGCTAATTTCATGGAGTGGGTAGGGGCAGCGGGGGTTTTAAAGACAAAATACCATTTTGAGGTATATCAAAACATCAGTTTTTTTACGGGTGCTCTATTGGGTGCTGGAGCGACGAGTTTAGCTATTTCTTACTTTGCTGCTCGATTGCGCAATGTTTTGAGTATTAAAGTGATGCGGTATATCAATATTGTATCGGGCATTTTATTCATCGCATTTGGCTTATGGCTTTTATCGGAAGCATTTTTATAAAACATGTGAACAATATTTGTTTTATTTTGTTTTGGAATAAAACAATTCGTTTTTTTAATGGTTTTTATACCTTACCTTTGCTCCTGCTTTAAAAATAAATTCATCAAAAATGGCTGTTAAAGAGATAAAAAAGCCTCTCAATACTGAGGGGGTCGTCAATACTATTTTTATAAAAGGAGCGAGAAGCAACAATCTTAAAAATATAGATTTAGAGATTCCTAAAAATAAATTGGTGGTAGTGACGGGCGTTTCGGGAAGTGGTAAATCATCTATCACGATGGATACGCTCTATGCCGAAGGGCAACGCCGCTATGTTGAGAGCCTTTCGAGCTATGCCCGTCAGTTCTTGATGCGCATGAAAAAGCCAGATGTGGATTATATTAAAGGTATCTGTCCTGCAATCGCCATTGAGCAAAAGGTGACAACGGGCAATAACCGCTCTACGGTAGGCTCAATGACTGAGGCGTATGATTTTTTAAGATTGCTCTTTGCTCGAATTGGAAAAACCTACTCTCCAGTCTCTGGCGAAATTGTTAAAAGGCATCAAGTATCGGATGTTATGGATTTTATTTTAAATCAAAAAGAAGGCGATAAAGTCCAGCTTTTTATCCCAATTCCCACTAAATATGATGATAGAACCCTTGAAGCAGAGTTGAATCTTTTGCTTCAAAAAGGCTATACCCGTGTTTGGAAAAGCGGTACAATGCTACAAATTGAAGATGTTATTGAGGATAAAGGGGCTGAATTGGGCGTGGATTTGAGCCGAACAGTGAATACATTTAAAGAGGATGATATTCGTATTTTGATAGACCGTTTTGTGATTGATAAAAATGATATTGAAAATAAGGGCGAGCCTACTGAAAATACCAAGCGGATTGCTGATTCCGTGCAAACTGCTTTTTATGAATCGGAAGGTGAGGCAATTATTGAAATTATTGGTGGCGAAACAAGGCGTTTTAATAATAGATTTGAATTAGATGAGGTTTTATTTTTAGACCCAACCCCTCAGTTATTTAACTATAATAACCCTTATGGTGCTTGCCCTACCTGCGAAGGTTATGGTAAAACGATGGGAATTGATGAAGAAAAAGTCATTCCGAATAAAACGCTTTCTGTTTTTGAGGGAACTATCGCTTGTTGGAAAGGTGAGAAATCGGGTGAGTGGTTAGATGCGTTTTTACAAGCGGCGCATAGATTCGATTTTCCCGTTCACCGAGCGTATCAAGATTTGACGAAAGAACAGAGAAAATTGCTTTGGAATGGCAATCAATATTTTGATGGTATCAATAAGTTCTTCGCTATGCTCGAAGAACAAACGTACAAAATACAGAATAGAGTCATGTTGGCTCGGTACCGTGGGCGCACTACTTGCCCTACGTGTGAAGGAGGACGCTTGCGTTTAGAAGCTACTTATGTGAAAGTGAGTGGTAAAAATATTACTGAATTGGTGGATGTTCCTATTGACGAGGTCTCTGCTTTTTTTGATTCGTTGGAGCTTTCTGAAAGTGATATGCAAGTGGGTAAGCGCTTGATTTTAGAGATTCGCAATCGCTTGCATTTTATGATGAATGTAGGTTTGAGCTATCTGACACTGAGCCGTGTGAGTTCAACTTTGAGTGGTGGTGAAACGCAACGTATAAATTTGACAAGGACTTTGGGCTCTAATTTGACCAGCTCTATGTATATTTTGGATGAGCCGAGCGTGGGTTTACACCCGCGTGATACGGAGCGATTGGTGACTGTTTTAAAAGCGTTGAGAGATTTAGGAAATACAGTTGTGGTGGTTGAACATGAGGAAGATGTGATTAAAAATGCTGATTATTTGATAGATATGGGGCCCGAAGCGGGTATTCATGGTGGCGAAGTGGTGTTTGCGGGTGAATATGAAAAAATATACAGCGATGCCAAACAAAGCCTCACGACGCGCTACATGAATGGCTCTATGCAAATTCCTGTCCCAACTGTACGTCGAAAAGGCGTACATTGGATTGAAGTAAAAGGTGCAAGACAACATAATTTAAAAAATGTGTCTATCAAAATCCCTTTGAATACGATGACAGTGGTGAGTGGTGTTTCGGGTAGCGGTAAAACAACTTTGGTAAAACAAATCTTGCACCCTGCACTTCAACGAGAATTAGACCCTAATATAGGCACCGTGCCAGGGCATTTTGATGGTTTAACGGGTGATATTAAGCGTATTTCAGTTATTGAAATGATTAATCAATCGCCTATTGGTAAATCTTCTCGCTCCAATCCCGTTACTTATGTGAAAGCGTATGATGAAATAAGGGATTTGTTTTCAAAACAGCAATTATCAAAAATCAGAGGCTATAAACCGGGTATTTTTTCATTCAATACTGAGGGGGGGAGGTGCGAGACCTGTAAAGGCGAAGGAGAACAAATTGTAGAGATGCAATTCCTCGCTGATGTGCATTTGGAATGTGAAGAGTGCCGAGGTAAGCGTTTTAAAGCTGAAACTTTGGATGTAACTTATAACGGAAAAAATATTTTTGAAGTTCTTCAAATGAGTGTTGAAGAAGCATTGACTTTTTTTAAAGATGATAAAAGCATTATTCAAAAGTTGAAACCACTGTTTGATGTCGGTTTGGGCTATGTGCATTTAGGGCAGTCGAGTTCAACGCTTTCGGGCGGTGAAGCGCAAAGGGTCAAATTAGCGTCGTTTTTAGGAAAAGAAAATCCAAAAGAAAAGATATTTTTCATTTTCGATGAACCGACAACGGGGCTTCATTTTCACGATATTAAAAAGCTGCTGGATGCTTTCAATGCTTTAGTTGAAAAAGGGCATACCGTTTTAGTCGTTGAACACAATATGGAAGTGATAAAATCGGCGGATTGGGTCATTGATTTGGGTCCCGAAGGCGGTAAAAACGGAGGGTATTTAGTATATCAAGGTACGCCTGAAGGCTTGGTGGATGTAAAAGAATCTTATACGGGACAGTTTTTAAAAGAAAAACTTGGATAGGCGTGTTTCGTTTTTCGGGGTGTGTGTTTCGTATATTGGTGAAATACGCACCCCGAAAAACGAAACACTTTTTCACCATATTTTTTCAGCTTTGTTTTTATCAACCCATTGTCCCCAATTTTTATTGAAAGTATGCACTTTTTTAGTAGGGTTGCCTTGATTGTCCACAACGGTATTTCCTTCGTTTATCCATTCAAAAATACTTCCGTAGAGATTGTGGACATTTGTGAAGCCTAATTTTTTAAGTTTTTCACCAATCTTTTCACTTCTATATCCTATTGAACAATAAACCACGATTGGTTTATTTTTATCTACATTCTTCATCACTTCTTTTTCAAAATGATTATATCCAATAAAAACGGCATTGGGGAGATGGCTCACATCGTATTCCTTTTTTTCACGGGCATCTAATATGAGGGCTTCAGGCATTTTTTTAACACCCTCTGGATTAACGGTTGGAATAGTAAAACTGAGCCAAGATGCTACTTTTTTATCAAATTCTTTATTTTCACAACGCGCCCTATCAGCAGGTTCTTGAGCCGAACAGCTTATTATTTTTAAATAAAAGATACTGATTAATATTATTTTATTCCATTTCATGCATTTAAAACAGTTTTAGTACGCATTCAGTTCTCAAAAAATCTCTTGCAAAATTTTCAAGGAATTGATTTCAGGAAAATTATCTATGTGCAGGCGGTAAAAATTGACAAGTTCTCCCAAAAGCTCCCGCCGTTCATCCCTCGTCATTTTAATTTGGTGACTGTTTTGCCAATTGGTTGAAATCAACCCCCTCAGTATATTGGATAAATTTTGGCTTAAAAAGTGGGTATGTCCAATTGTTTCACTCGTAAAAACGCCTTCTTTTAAATCAAATACGGCATTTTTATCGTCATTATCATCGTGCGCTTGAAATCCTAAATGCTGGGACAATTCTATTAAAAAACTTAAATGTAAATTAGCGTAACTCTCTTTGGTTTCATCCAAATATTGAAATACGCTGAATAGGAAATCAAATAATTCTTTATTTTCTTCAGTTTCCTTAATTGCCCGCCGAGTCACCTCCGCCATAAAAATGCCCACAGAGGATTTCATGACATCAAAAGGGAGTGATGTATATACGTGGGCTGGCTTGATTTCTTTGATTCTATTCAGTCCTTTGTCTTCACGGTCGTAAGCAACAAGGTCAAGCAGCGACATCATTTGCATCAATCCAGCGGACACTTTAGCTTTGGGTGTCCGCACGCCACTCACTATATAGGAGCGCAATCCTTTTTCACGTGTATATATATCAGCAATGATGCTCGTTTCACTGTATTTGACAGTGCGGAGGATAATACCACTTGTTTTAATAATCATAATAAACGATAAATGCGAGATTCATAAGGTTGTAAAGTCCAAATAGGCGTTTTGGTTCTATAATTTGTCATTAAAAGGGACAATATACTGAGGGGGTAATCTATCAGCGATTTTAAACCCATTTTATCACTTGAAACATTATTGATTATCAATAGTTTCTCATTTTCGGACGAACGAATGTAAGCATATATTTTTTCATGTTCGGGTAAAATGTCTTCAAATGCCCCATAGACCAAAACTAAGTTTTCTTTTCTGAAACGTATCAACGCCTTGTAATAGTTTAGAATAGAATCAGGATTGTCATTATCTGCTCTTACGTTAATGTTTTTGAAATTAGGATTTACCTTGAGCCATGTTTTATCCCCCTTGACGCTTCCATCGTCATCACGCTCAGGCGTGACAGTAAACCCACCATTTTTAGTATTACTCCATTGCATAGGCGTACGGGCATGGTCACGTGCAATCTTGTTGGAAGCTTTTAAAAATAAAGAAGCGTCTTTATGCTGATTTACGATAAGGCTGTTCCATGCGTTTTTTACTTGAACATCATCAAATTCTTCAATGGAGTTGAATGGGCAATTTGTCATCCCTATTTCATCGCCTTGATATATATAAGGTGTACCTCTAAGCGTGAGCAATATCGTCGCCAACATTTTCGCAGATTTAACCCGATACCTTTTAGTATCGCCTAATCTACTTATGATGCGTGGATTGTCATGGTTGCCCCAATAGATACTGTTCCAACCATCATTTTTTAAAGTAGTATCCCATTTTTGAAAAATGGACTTGAGTTGAGGCAAAGTCCACTCGGGAGTAGGTTGGATAAAATTTATCTCGTCACGCGGTACGGCGTGGTCGAAATGAAAAATCATTTGTAATTCATTTCTATCCCTTCCCACGTAATCTAAAGCCTCTTTTGTGGAAACCCCGAAAGCTTCGCCAACGGTCATGATGTCATACTTGGATAAAACCTCTTGATGCATTTCTTTTAAAAATTCATGGATACGGGGACCATTGGCGTAAAATTCCAAACTACCATCCGAATCAGGAAAGGATTGATCTTTTGATAAAAAAGGGATAACATCCATCCGAAATCCATCCACTCCTTTTTTCAACCAAAAATGCATCATATTATATATATGGTGTCGCAGCTTCGGATTCTCCCAATTTAAATCAGGCTGCTTGACCGCAAAGAGATGCAAATAATACTCTTGAGTGATTTCGTCCCATTGCCAAGCCGAACCACTGAAAAAGGATTTCCAATTATTGGGCGGGCTACCATCGGGCTTAGCCTTTTTCCAAATATAAAAATCACGATACGGATTATCCTTTGACTTTCGGCTTTCTTGAAACCAAGCATGTTCATCGCTGGAGTGATTGACCACAAGGTCAATTATTAATTTCAAACCTCGTTCGTGGATACCCCTCAGTAAATCATCGAAATCAGCCATTGTTCCGAATTCCGTCATGATGTTTTCATAATCGGAAATATCGTAACCATTATCGGCATTAGGTGATTTGTATATAGGCGAGAGCCAAATGACATCAACGCCCAAATTTTTTAGATGGTCGAGTTCACTGATAATGCCCTTCAAATCGCCGATACCATCTTTATTGGAGTCTTTAAATGAGCGGGGGTATATTTGATAAATGATTGCTTCTTTCCACCATTGCCTATTAAAAGATGTCATTTGCTTAGAACTTTATGTAAAATGAGTAAAAATCAATCTAATACTGAGGGGGTAAAATTAATCAAAGGAAAATTTTAAAAAAAAAGCAAAAAAAAATAATTCTGCGGGAGTCGCTAATATCTAATTCATTTGTTTTGAAGCGTAGTACTATTCCGAATATTGTCTTGATATATAGGGTTAATTCGGAAGTAAAATAGACCTTAGATTTCACTCACACTTTATTTTAAGATTATTTTTTTGAAAACACTTGCACAGGTTAAAAACACATACTATCTTTGCGTCGCTTTAGAAGAAAGGCACTTAACATTGAATAAGTGCAACAGAAAGTTTTTTAGTTAATCAATAAATGTTTTCAAAAAAAATATTTAAATTTTTAATAAAAAATTAGGATTAACAAAAAACGTTTGTATCTTTGCACCCGCTCTTAGAAAGTAAGAGTTTATGTGTTGAAATTAAGCTTTCATAAGCTAAAAAAATAAGAGAAAGACAACCGTCTTTTCAGTATCCGAAGAGAGTAAGATAGTGTGTGAATGGTTGTTTTCTCAAAGAGTTCATTGACATTGTGAGACAGAATAAACATTATCATATTTATATGGTGATGAGTAACAATTTAGAATAATAGGAATAGACAAGGAAAGATGTACAGATAGAATTTTTAGATTAAATACTTGTCAATTTTTTTGAGTAAGATATTTAGTCAGATTAAATTCGCCACGATAGATTAATTATGGGTCTTTAGGGATCCATTGTG
>JANPHO010000678.1:0-9578 GCA_031424515.1 Saprospiraceae bacterium | reverse complement strand
CCTCAGTATTATAGCCCTTTTTAGTGATTTGAAAACCGAGGGAATGGGTCAAATCGCCTTTGAAGAAGTAGGGAAGCCCGATTCTATTGCGCTTGGGAAACAACTCGCGCTAAAATATTGCTCTAATTGCCACCTTTTTCCTGAGCCTGATTTATTGGATAAAAAAACGTGGACAAGCAGTGTTCTGCCCAATATGGGAATGAGACTCGGCATGAAAGGAGTGGGTAAAAATCCCTACCAAGACCTTTCCATTGAAGATTCTACCTTGTTAAAAAACTCGGGTGTTTATCCCAATATTCCGCTTATTTCAAAAGAAGAATGGGCAGAAATTATTCAATATTATGAAAAAGAGGCCCCCTCAGTATTATCACTTCAAAAACCTGTTTTACTCATATCGGGTCAATTACCTCAATTTAAAGCCCAGTTTTTAACGCTTTTTTCGAAAAAAGTCCCCAAGACGACCCTTTTAAAATTTGATAAAAAAACATCTCGACTCTACATAGGAGATGCTCAAAGCGAGGTGTACGTTGCAGATAGTACCTTTAATTTAAAAGCTACTTGGAGTATTCAAAGCCCCCCTTCGGACATTGATTTTCCTGATAATAAAACTCAACGAATATTGACCATTGGAAGCCTAAAGCCATCCGACCAAAAGTTAGGGATATTTGAAACCGTGGATTCCACTTCTAAAAAAGTCAGTATTGGAGAGTTGCAACGCCCAGTCCAGTTCGCTGCGGGTGATTTGAACGATGATGGAAAAGAAGATCTTATTATTGCTCAATTTGGGCATAATTCAGGTAAATTATCGTGGTTTGAAAGTGGAGATCCCACAAAAGAGCATATTTTAAAAGCCTTACCGGGTGCCCGAAAGGTGGAAATAGCGGATTTTAATGGTGATAAAAAGCCCGATATAATGGTATTGATGGCGCAAGCCTACGAGGAAGTCACTATTTTTTACAACCAAGGAAAAGGTAAGTTCAGAGAAAAAACAGTTTTGAAATTTCCTCCTGTTTATGGTGTCAGTTATTTTGAATTAGTGGATTTCAATAAAGATGGTTTTCAAGATATCCTTTTGACAAATGGCGATAATTGGGACTATTCTGCTATCGAAAAACCTTATCATGGCATCCGAATCTATCTAAATGATGGAAAAGACAATTTCAAAGAAGTCTTTTTTTATTCCCTTTTTGGCACAAGCAAGGCAATGGCAAGAGATTTTGACAATGACGGGGATTTGGATATAGCGGCTATTTCATTTTATGCCGATATAGCGCAGCCTGAACACAGTTTTATTTACCTACAAAATGAAGGAAATTTTACTTTTAAAGCCTTTTCAACGCCTGAAGCCGCTTCTGGAAAATGGCTTACGATGGAAGTCGGCGATTTTGATAATGATGGCGATGAGGACATTGTTTTAGGCTCGTATTTTCATACGGTGGGGGAGATGACCAAACTCATTTTTAGAGGGATTGAGACGTTTCCGCAATTATTAGTTCTAAAAAATCAGAAAAAATAGATTTTTAATATGAAATACCTAATTCTAATCTTTTTTTTAAGCGTGTCTTTTTCATCAAAAGCACAACAAACACCGAATATCATTCCGCAGCCCCTCAGTATGGAGGTCAAAAATGGCAATTTTTTAATAGATGAAAATGTGTCTATTAAAACACTATCAACGGATAAATCTGTCGCTGATGTTATCGCTTTTTTCACGAAATATGTAAAACAAATAACGGGTTTTTCACTTTCACAAAAAGTCGTAAAAAGCAAGATTATTGAATTTAAAATTGAAAAAACGAGCGAAATAGGGGAGGAAGGCTACACGCTCTCGGTCACGCCCAAAAGCATTTTGATAAAAGCGAACACGCCCAAAGGCTTGTTTTATGGGGTTCAAACCTTGATACAAACGTTGCCTTTCATCCGCACCAATCAAGTGCCACAGATACCATGTATGGACATCAAAGACTCGCCTCGATTTGCATGGCGTGGTTTTATGCTCGATGTCAGTCGCCACTTTTTTTCAACAGAGATGATAAAAGAGGTGATTGATATCATGTCAAGCTACAAAATGAATGTTTTTCACTGGCATTTGACTGACGGAACGGGCTGGCGTTTGGAAATTAAAAAATATCCAAAACTCACCGAACAAGCCGCTTGGCGCATTGATGATTGGGGTAAAACGTGGAATTGGGCAGAAGTGGCTTTTAATGCCGATAGAAAAAAAGCGACTTATGGCGGTTTTTATACGCAAGCACAAGCCAAAGAAATTGTGGCGTATGCCCAAGCCCGCAATATTACGGTCGTTCCCGAAATTGAAATGCCCGGACATTCGCAGGCGGCAATGGCGGCTTTTCCTGAATTGTCGTGCCATCCCTCAGTACATTTCGGTACGACGGGCGATTTTTTTGCGAACAAAGTGGAAGGTAATTATTGTGCAGGCAATGATGCCGCTTTTTCATTTTTACAAGATGTTTTAACGGAAGTGATGGCGATTTTCCCTTCAAAATATATCCATGTTGGGGGTGACGAAGTGGAAAAAGACAGCTGGAAAAAATGCCCCAAATGCCAAACCCGTATAAAAGCGGAAGGCTTGAAAAATGAAAACGAGTTGCAAAGTTATTTCATGCACCGCATTGAGAAGTTCATCACTTCTAAGAATCGCAAGATGATTGGTTGGGACGAAATTTTAGAAGGCGGCTTAGCTCCCGAAGCGACTGTGATGAGTTGGCGAGGCGAAGCGGGCGGTATAGAAGCGGCTAAAATGAAACATAATGTGGTCATGTCACCCGGTTCGCCGTGTTATTTTGACCATTATCAAGGCGACCCCGAGACAGAACCTGCGGCATTTGGTGGTTTTAATACCTTAAAAAGGGTCTATAATTATGAACCGATTCCCGCCGAAATGACTGCCGAAGATGCGAAATACGTATTGGGCGCGCAAGCCAATTTGTGGACGGAAATGATTCGCAAGCAAGAAGGCATTGAATATATGATTTTACCCCGATTACTGGCTTTATCAGAAGTAGTGTGGTCGCCCAAAATGCAGCGTGATTGGTTGGGTTTTAATCAACGTTTGCAACCGCATTTGGTTGGTTTTGAGCAGAAAGGCTTGCATTATTCAAAAGGCAATTTTAAAGTAGATATAAAACCAGTGGTTGAAAACAGTAAAATTTCAATATCGTTGGAGACTGAAAATACTGAGGGGGTGATTCATTACACCACCGATGGTACCAATCCCACTGTTGGCAGCCCAAAATTTGAAAAGCCCTTTGAAGTCAATAAATCCATGACCGTAAAAGCTGCGCTGGCTTTGAACAACCAAATAATGACCACCAAACCAGCCGAACAGTCTTTTACTTTCAATAAAGCTACGGGTAAAAACGTGCAATATGCCACGCCTTTTAATAAAAATTACCCAGCGAATGGCGCAAATAGCTTAACGGATGGTTTCAGAGGAACAAAAGACCACGGCAAACAATGGCACAGCTTCAGTGGCAAAGATATGGTCGCAACGATTGATATGGGTACACCTACGGCTGCGAGCAGTATCACAATTGGCTGTTTGCAAAATTATGGTTCGTGGATATTTTTCCCGCAATGGGTGAAGTTTGAAATATCCGAAGATGGGCTAAATTTTATAGAGATAAAAACCGTGCAAAATATGATTCCACCGATTGTGGGTCCTGCACAACTACAAGATTTTAAAGTAGAATTTGCGGAAAAAAAGATAAAAACCATTCGCATAACGGCTAAAAACTTAGGCGTTTGCCCAAAAGGACACCCCGGAGAAGGCGGAGATGCTTGGATTTTTTTAGATGAGGTATTAGTAGATTAGGCTTAAAAAGATAAGTAATATGAAAAAGGTGAAAATACTTTTATTAATCATTTTTGGCATTGCGAGTTTCAATGTAAAAGCGCAAGATTCTATAAAAATAAGTGATTTTGGATACGTTCCAAACTCCAGAAATAATGCTGTCCCAGCCGTAAAAAAAGCATTGGAAGCTTGTAAAAATAAAGGAAAAGTCGTAATGGTTTTTCCAAAAGGACGATACGACTTTTGGCCTCAATACTGCGAAGAGAAATTGTATTATGAGTCCAATACAGATGTAATTCCCTTGCGGCGATGCCCTATTTTATTAGAAAATTTGAAAAATGTTGAATTGGATTGCAAGGAATCTGACTTCATTTTTCATGACAGAATGCAGCCTTTTACGATTGATAAATGTGAAAATGTTACTATTAAAAATGTGAATATTGATTGGGACATTCCAATGACAGCGCAAGGTCAAGTTGTGGTGGCGACGGATGATTATATTGAAATTGCAATTAATGTATTAGAGTCGCCTTATATCATTGAAAAGGATAAAATCATGTTTGTCGGTGAAGGTTGGAAAAGTGAATTATGGCGTTGGGGCGTGATGGAATTTGATAAAGATACGAAACTGATACCGCAGGAAACGGGCGATGCCTCTTGCTTGGGCGATGACTATGGTCAATATAAAGCCATTGAAATCAAGTATGGTTTAGTGCGAATGAATCATAAATTTAAGCGAAAACCTGCGGTGGGTAATTACTTGGTTTTGAGACACAGCGCAAGAGACCATGCGGGAACATTCATCGTGGATAGCAAAAATGTGACCCTTGAAAATTTGAATATGTATCAAAATGCAGGATTGGGTGTTTTGGCGCAATATTCCGAGAATTTGACCTATAAAAAAGTGAATTGCGTTCCTAATTTGGCTAAAAACCGTATTTTAAGTGGACACGACGATGGTTTTCACTACTCCAATTGCAAAGGACAGATTATGGTGGATAATTGTCGGTTTTTGGCTTTGATGGATGACCCAATCAATGTGCATGGAACGAGTGTGCAGATTATTGAAAAAATAAGTGATAAAAAGCTGGTTTGTAAATTTATGCACAATCAAAGCGTCGGTTTTACATGGGCAAAAAAGGGTGATACGATTGATTTTATTGAAAATGAGGCGATGAATACCTTTGGCAGCGCAGTTGTAGAATCATTTTTAGCGAGAGACCCGACTGTTTTTGAAATCACTTTTAAGAGTCCCATTCCTCAAAATACAGCCGTGGGCGATGCTTTGGAAAATAGGACTTGGACACCCGATGTTATCATAAAAAACAGCTTTTTTGGCAGCAATCGAGCACGGGGTATTTTAATGACCACGCCTGGCAAAGTCGTTATTGAAAACAATGTATTTGAATCCAGTGGTTCAGCGATTTTGATTGCGGGCGATGCGAATGGTTGGTTTGAATCGGGTGCGGTGAAAGATGTTTTAATTAGAAATAATACGTTCAATGACTCTTGCATGACCTCGATGTATCAATTTTGTGAAGGCATTATCAGTATTTATCCCGAAATCCCGAAAATGGATGTGAGCAAGCCTTTTCACCGAAATATAAGAATTGAAAATAATACATTCAATCCATTTGATTATCCTGTGTTGTATGCCAAATCTACTGAGGGGGTCTATTTTAACAATAATATTTTGAAACGGTCGAACCGTTTTAAAGCATTTCACGACAGAAAACATATGATTACTTTGGAGGCGTGTAAAAAAGTGGAAATTATGGGCAATCAACTTGAAGACGATGTTTTGGGTAAAAATATAAAACTTATATCTACGCCTTCATTAGAAGTGAAATTGGATAAAAAACAGGGGATTGTGATTGAAAAGTAAGGTTATTACCCAAAAATTAGAGTAAAAAACGATAAACAGCAGTTATGATGAAAGTAAAAATATGGCTCTTTTTTATTTTTTTAATACTTAGACACGAAGTATTCAGTCAGACTGTAATTTATGTATCGCCTAATGGGAACGATAAGTCGAATGGTTCATTAAAATCACCAGTAAGCAGTTTACAAAAGGCGATTGAACTTGCGAAAGCCACATCGTCAGCTTCGGTTGACATAAAATTAATGGAAGGAACGCATTATTTGCAGCGTACACTTTCGATTGAAGCCCCTTATTTTATAGGTAAATCGTTGACTATTTCGAGTGTTCAAGAAGGTAAAGCCATCGTAAGTGGCGGTAAAAAAGTAAAATTAAAATGGGAAAAAGCACAAGGTAATATTTGGAAAGCACATTTGGAAAGTCCTTCTTTTGAACAACTTTTTATAAATGGGAAAAAACAGATTTTGGCTCGTTATCCTAATTTTAAAGATTCAGCTATTGTTTATAATGGTTTCGCGCCCGATGCTATTTCGCCCGAACGGGTAGCCAAATGGCAAAACCCAACGAATGGTTATGTTCATGCGATGCACGAAGGGCAATGGGGTGGTTTTCATTATCGAATTACGGGAAAAAGAGGCAATGAAGTGATATTAGAAGGTGGTGAACAGAACAATCGCCCTTCGCCAATGCACACAAAATACCGTTTTGTAGAAAATGTTTTTGAAGAATTGGATACCGAAAACGAATGGTTTTTTAATGAAAAAGAGAAAGTACTGTACTATTATCCCCCTGCAAAACTAAATCTGGCAACCGCTCATATCGAAATTTCATCGCTCAAACATTTGATTGAATTGAAAGGGACTGGAGATACCCCCCTCAGTAATGTGAGCATTTCAGGCATCTTTTTCACGAATACCGAGCGCACTTTTATGCAAACAACCGAGCAATTGCTGAGGAGTGATTGGTGTATTTATCGAGGTGCGGCGATTGTTTTGGAGAATACGGATAACTGCACTATCTCCGATTGTACGTTCACGGATTTGGGTGGCAATGCTGTTTTTATCAGCCGTTATAATTTTAAAACGACGGTTAAAGGGTCTTATTTTCACCATATTGGGGCGAGTGCAATTTGTTTGGTGGGCGATACTTCGGCTGTTCGGTCGGTACCCAATCGTTATGGTAAAAATATAGAGGCGGATAAAATGGACTATACACCGGGGCCTAAAAATAATCTTTATCCGCGCCAATGCCTTATTCAAGATAATTTGATGCACCATATCGGGCAAGTTGAAAAACAAGTTGCGGGCGTTCAGATTCAAGTTGCCGTCCATATCACGGTGAGTCATAACACCATTTATCAAGTGCCACGAGCCGCTATTAATATAGGTGACGGGGCTTTTGGCGGGCATATTTTAGAATTTAATGATGCTTTTGAAACAGTTTTAGAGACAAGTGACCACGGCGCATTTAACTCATGGGGGCGTGACCGATATTGGAATTTTAAAAATGAAAACAATCCCGATTTGGCGAATTTAGATGCTCAATATACCACGATTATTCGTAACAATCGGTTTCGGTGTGACCACGGATGGGACGTTGATTTAGATGATGGCAGCTCCAATTATCATATCTACAATAATGTTTTTTTAAAAGGCGGCTTGAAACTACGGGAAGGTTTTTTTAGGACAGCAGAGAACAATATTTTTATTAATAATTCATTGCACCCTCATGTATGGTTCAAAAATAGTGAGGATGTCATTCAACGTAACGTTTTTACAAGAGCCTATTACCCAATACGTTTGGACGGCTGGGGTAAAAAAATAGATTACAATTTTTTCGCCAATAAATCTTATTTGGAAGAAGTCCGAAAATATGGAACAGACACGGCAAGTGTAGCAGGTGAATTGCTTTTTGTGAATCCAACGCAAGGTGATTTTACGATAAAAAAAGGCAGTAAAGCCTTTGAAATTGGTTTTGAAAATTTCCCGATGAATCAATTTGGTGTTCAAAAAACATCTTTGAAAAAACAAGCGGCTCAACCTAATATTCCTTTTTTGATACTTCCTGCACAGGAAAAAATATTAAGTGAAATAGCGTGGTTAGGAGGTAAAATTAAATCCGTCAATGGTTTGGGTGATAGGTCAGCTTATGGTTTACCTGATGAAAATGGGGTTATTATCAAAGAAGCACCCCCTCAGTCTATGCTCTCAAAATCGGGCATTCAGAAGGGTGATGTCATTCTAAAAGCCAATAATGAAACCATAAAAGGTGTCGAGGCACTGTTGGAAATGCACGAACAAGTGGCTTGGATGGGAGGATTAAAGGTTCAAATTATGCGTAATCAAGAAAGAATGGATTTGACCATAGAATTAAAATGAAAAATATAAATAAAGAAAATGACAAACATCAATCGAAGAACTTTTATCCAAAACACAAGCCTCGGAAGCTTGGGTTTATTGGTTAATTTTAAAGCGTTTTCAAAGGATTTTCCGACCGTCCGCGTGCCTTTAGAAAAGCGAAATTTCAACAGTCCAGCTATTGAAGCGACCATTCAGCGCATGAAAACGCGCATAAAAGACCCCGAATTGGCGTGGTTGTTTGAGAACTGTTTTCCCAATACGTTGGACACGACCGTGATTGTTAAAACGAAAAATGGGCGACCTGATACCTTTGTCATCACAGGCGATATTCATGCGATGTGGTTACGTGATAGCACAGCGCAGGTTACGCCTTATTTGTCGTTGATGAAAGATGATGAAAAACTAAAACAGCTCATTGCAGGAGTTATCAATCGTCAAACTGAGTGCATTTTAATTGACCCGTATGCCAATGCGTTCAATGACGGTGCCGGAAAATCGGAGTGGATGAGCGATCATACTGATATGAAACCTGAATTACATGAGCGTAAATGGGAGTTGGATTCGTTGTGTTACACCGTCCGTTTAGCCTACAATTATTGGAAAATTACGCAAGATACCAGTGTTTTTGACGACAATTGGCTCAAAGCCGCTCAATCCATCATCGCAACGTGCCGAGAACAACAGCGTTTTAAAAGCAGAGGGAAATACAAATTTGGGCGCACAACTTCGTGGTCAACGGATACAGTTCCCGGCGATGGTTACGGCAACGTTACAAAACCCAATGGCTTGATTCACAGCATTTTCCGTCCGTCCGATGATGCCACTTTGTATCCGTTTTTAATACCTTCTAATCTTTTTGCCGTGGTTTCTTTCCGTCAAATGGCGGAGATTTCGGAGCAGGTTTATAAAAATACCACCTTTGCAAAAGAATGTAATGACTTTGCCAATGAGGTTGAATTGGCTATTAAAAAACACGCCATTGTTAAGCATCCAGTATTTGGAAAAATCTACTCTATGGAGGTGGACGGCTTCGGAAATTGTCTTTTACAAGACGATGCCAACGTGCCGAATTTGATGAGTTTGCCGTATCTTGGAGCAGTCAAAGCGGATGATAAAATCTATCAAAATACCCGCCGTTTTATTTTAAGTGAAAATAACCCTTATTTTTTCAAAGGAAAAGCGGCCGAAGGCGTGGGCAGTCCGCATACATTGGTGAATCAAATATGGCATTTGAGTCTCATCATGCGCGCTATGACGTCAAGTGATGATAAAGAAATTATCCAGCAATTGCGTTTTTTGAAAAACACGCACGCCAACACGGGTTTTATGCACGAATCTTTTGACAAAGACGATGCAAAAAATTTTACCCGCAAATGGTTTGCTTGGGCGAATACACTTTTCGGTGAAATGCTGTTGAAAATTGAGCGAGAGAGGCCGCATTTATTGAATGAAATGCTGTGATAGATACCCCTCAGTATAAGATATTTTAAAAACAGAAATAAACCATGGAAAGACGAGATTTTTT
>JANPHO010000677.1:0-9205 GCA_031424515.1 Saprospiraceae bacterium | reverse complement strand
CAAAAGAACAGTTGACATATATGACTTCCTTGCCCTTCATAATGGGTATAGTCGGTTGTTTTATTGGCGGTTTTGCGAGCGATTATTTGGTTAAAAAATGGGGATTGAAATGGGGGCGTCGCTCGGTAGGTATGGCGGGTTTGATTTTATCAGGATTAGCCATTTTAATAGGTACGAATATTCAAGATAACTCTACAGCTATTATCTTTTTGTCCTTGGGTTTAGCGTTTAAGGACTTCACTTTACCAGTTGCTTGGTCAGTAGCTTCCGATATTGGGGGTAAAAATGCGGGCGTCATATCAGGCACAATGGGGATGTGTGGTCATATTGGTTCTTCAATGATGTCAGTGGGTTTCGCTTATGTTTTGGCTGGAACGGGCAGTTGGGAGATTCCAACCCAATTAATTGGTTTGGTAGTCATTATTGGTGGTTTATTATGGTTTAAAATTGATGCGAGTAAGCCGCTTTTAGAAGTTTAATTTTCATACTGATTTTAGTGATAAAGGTTTGAATCCAACACATGATTCAAACCTTTTTTTTTATGCAAAAAAATACATAAACCAAACCATTGCACCCGACAACAAACCCGCATAAAAAATATCAGATTGATAAAAAGGTGTTTTTGAATCGTATTTTCGCCAATACCACATCACCAATAAAAAAGAAAGTAAAGCCGCAGGAATTGCCGATATTTGAGGCGTTAAAATATTGTTTTTGATTAAAATGATAAATGGAGTATGAATTATTGCTGCTTTAACGAGGACTCTACCTATATTTCCAAAAGGCGCAATCAAATCTACCTCCTCACCGAGTAATCGGGACGGGTCAGTAATTTGAGTAATTTTCGGAAATTTTTTATTAAAAATAGGGCTTAAAACGAAAACCAACAAAGAGGCAATGACCGTTATGGAAAAAACGCGATATAAAAATCCGAATTCCACGCCAAAGGTGTCTCTCACCCACGGGATTTGGGTTAAAAAATGAGCATATACATAATCGCAAGTCAGACCAATGAAAGGAGAACCCAAAAGGGCAATTACAGCCGCCAAAGCGTGGGTTTTGCGCCATAAAACGCCCCAAAAGAAAGCTACCACCAAACCTGGCTTAATGTAAGAAGTTTGATTGGCTATTTTTAAAAAGAAATTATCAGAAGAATTGGGGTCGAAAGTGACTAAGGCTAATAGTACTGCAATGCCGCACATAATGACCACAAAGCCTTGACCGAACCTAACTACTTGATTATCAGGGGCATTGGGGCGAATGTACTTTTTAAAAACATCAAAAGCCATCATCGTAGAAACCGAATTCATCATGGAATAAATGGCGGAAAATATGGCGCAGGTCAAACCCGCTAATATCAACCCAATAAATCCATAACCCGCTGGAACGACCGTTTTTAACAGCATCAAAAAAGTATCGTCTGGCTTGATAACGTCAGCACCATAGCGAATTCTGAAAAGATAAAAAGCAGCTGTTCCCGCACCGATAGAGAAAAATGGAATAATTAACTTTAAAAAACCCGCTGCAATAGCACCCAATTTAGCATCTCGCTCAGTTTGAGCCGCTAAAACGCGCTGCACTTGGTATTGATTGGTTGTCCAATAAAAAAAGTTAAGAATCGTCAAACCCGTGAAAATGCCTAACCATGGCAATTTGGGATGGTTGGTCGGCAGGTATAAGTGCATTTTCTGTTCACCTGCTTGGTCAAGTTTTAATAATCCTGAAAAACCACCAATTTCGGGTTGCATATAGGTCAAAGTGCCCATTAAAACGACAGCAATAATCATAATCACCGTTAGAATATTATCAGCCGTTACGACCGATTCCATCCCGCCAAACACTGTAAAAACTATGGTGACTGCAGCAATGATGAGAATGCCCGATAGGTAAGTCGTAGCAAAAGTAGTCCCATTAGTCAATAAACCCAAAGTCCTACTTCCGATGTAAAATGCCCCGACTAACTGAATCATAATAAACGAAATCATTACGAAAGTATAAGCCAATCTGGCTTTTGAATCGTAACGTGCCTCAAGAAATTGAGATAAGGTAAAAAACTGTTTTTTACGGTAGATGGGGATAAAAATATACGCTAAAACCAAAATTGCTGGCACCGCCCACACTTCATAATGACTTTGGGCAAATCCGATGGAATAACCCACGCCCATCATCCCGATTACCTGTTGCGCGTGGATATTGGTTCCAAAAATAGAGCCCGCAACGGAATACCATTTCAAGGAACGACTTGCCATAAAATATTCTTCAGCGTCTTTTTTCTTGAAACTGGAAAGCATTGAAGACACTACCAAGAACAAAAGTAATGCGACAACTACGATAATATCTACGGTGCTGAGCGATGCAAGCATTGTATAAAGTTGGTTTTATAGAAATCTAATAATCTTGTGATAATGGATGAATCATCAATTCATCAATCACAACGTGCTTCGGCTGACTCATGATAAAAATGATGGAATTTGCCATGTCTTCGGCAGTCAGCCAAGTTTGTTTTCTTTCGGTGTAAGGGTCAGCGTGGAATGGCGTATCCACCAAACCTGAATATACAACGGACACTTTAATGCCATCTTTTCTAACCTCTTTTCTCAATGCCGCTGAAAAAGCATCTTGCGCAAATTTCGTGGAACAATACAAAGAACCACCATCAAAAACGCGCTTGGCAACATCGGAAGCAATATTAATAATATGCCCCTTTTGGTTGGCTTTCATATTCGCTAAAACGGCTTTACTGTATAAAAATGTGCCTTTTACATTGGTATCATAAACGTCCGACCACGTTTCAGCACTGAAAGTATCAGTGGGTCCAAAAACGCCGTAACCTGCATTATTAATCATAAAATCAATCTGACCGTAAGCTTCGATGGTTTCAGCAATGGTTTTATTCGCTAATTTTTCATTTGAAACACTTCCGATGAAAATCAAACATTTTGCACCCGCTTTTTTACATTCGGTTTGTACTTCTTTTAACTCGTCTTTACTGCGGGCAACAAGGCTTAAATTGGCACCATGTTTAGCCAAATTAATTGCTAATGCCCGACCAATTCCTTTTGATGCTCCGGTTAAAATGACTGTTTTTCCTTGAAAACTCATAAATATTTATCTATTTTTAAATGAAATGAATGATTTTTTAGTGAAAATTGCCTCTAATACTGAGGGGTATTAAATTTCACCAAACCCTTAAAGGCGCATTTGTTAAAGGAGTCTCAGGTGTATTTAAAGGTGTTCGCCCTTGTTCAATGGATAACTTTACGTTCGGTAAATAAGGTAAAATGTGTTTTCCAAAGAGTTTACATTCTTCTAAAAGTGGGTATCCTGATAAAATAAAAGCTCGAATGCCCATATCCATATACCGATTCAATTTAGCTAAAACTTGGTCAGGCGTTCCCACGATTGCTCCGCCACAACCTGAGCGCACCCTGCCAATGCCAGTCCACAACATCGGCTCGACGAAATCATCGGCATCCGCCATTTTACGAAATTCATCTTGCCTCATTACACCAGCTGATTTGGAATCTTGGGTTCTATTTTTGAGTTTTTCGCCCATTTCAGCGTCAAATTTGGACATCAACTTTTTGATATATGCCTTGGCTTCATCCTCCGTTTCACGCACAATGACGTGAATCCTCATGCCAAAATCAATTTTTCTACCGTATTGAGCTGCTCGTGCGCTCATATCTTTCATGGTCTCGTAAATACTATCCTCTGGCTCAGGCCACATCAAAAACACATCGCAATAACGGGCACATACGTCTTTTGACCCCGGTGAAATACCCCCAAAGTACAACAAAGGACCGCCATTTTGCTGATAAGGTTTGATGGGGTCGGTAGGCATTTTAAATTTATAAATATCACCTTGAAAATCAATGTAATCCTGCGTCCATGCTTGTTTTAATATTTCAAGAACCTCATTGCAACGTTGATAACGCATTTCGTGGTCTTCTTTTAAGCCCGGTAAATCCGAATTGATGATATTGACCGTCAATCGCCCTTTTAAAATATGATCCAATGTCGCCAAATGACGCGCTAACATGGGCGGATGGATTTCACCCGTGCGAATGGCAGCGAGCACATTGATGTTTTTCACTTTCGGTGCCATCGCTGCCGCAAAGGGTAAAACCTCTTGCCCGACCACGTAAGAAGTGGGTAAAAGTATGTTTTTATAACCCAACTGGTCAGCCGTTTGGATAATTTTTGAGCAATGAGCAAAACTACTCCGCCGCTTTGGGTCAATAGTACCGAGGTATTGCGTATCGCCGCCGCAGAGATCATCGAACCACGCTACTTCGCAGATGCGCTTTTCGGTTCGAATTGAAACAGACTTGATTGGTTCTGTTAGCATAGATTATATTTTAAAAAATTATTCGTAAAAATTTCACCCCCTCAGTAAGTAGGCTTTTATTACAGCCTAACTACTTGTGTGTAGATTCTAATCGCAAAAATCTAAAATAATGTTTATAATAAAGCTACTTTATAATATTATTTATTTTTATTTTGAAAAAACAAACTAAAACGTAATTTTACTCCCTATTTTGCATCAATATTCAAATATAATTTTAAAAATTCAAATTGTATGAAAAACAAATCTTTACTTTTTTTACTTTTTATCCTTAATACCTTTTCCGTTTTTGCGCAAACAACTATTAATGGAACCATCACAGATGCAATCGACAAATCCCCTCTTCCGGGTTCGACAGTTGTAATCAAGGGCTCCATTACGGGTACATCCACCGACGCAAATGGTAAGTTCAAAATTGAAACGAACCTCAAACTACCACTTACGTTGAAAATTTCAAGTGTTGGTTTTAGTAGTGTTGAGTTAGAAATCACTGATAATGCAGATGTCAATGTTGAGTTGAAAGAAGCTGTATCAAGCCTCTCTGAATTGACAGTCACAGGTAATCGTGTAGAAGAAAAAATTACAAAAGCTCCTGTCACCGTTGAAAAAATTACGGGTCGCCAATTGCTCCTTTCTCCTGCATTTGATCAGTATAGCGCATTACAAAATTTGAAAGGTGTTGACTTATTATCACAAAGTTTAACTTTTAAATCTGTAAATGTACGCGGCTTCGGAGCAAACAACAATAACCGCTTTGTGCAATTGACGGACGGTATGGATAATCGGTCGCCAGGTCTTGGCTTCGGTTTTGGTTCAGCAGCTGGTGTTTCTGATTTAGATGTGGAAAGCATTGAAATTTTACCTGGTGCGTCGTCGGCATTATACGGACCCGATGCTTTACAAGGCTTAATGCTGACCAAAACTAAATCGCCATTTGAATATTCGGGTCTGAGTGCGCAAGTAAAATTAGGGGTCAATAATGTCGGAAAAGATGACATTGGCGCAAAACCATACACAGATGTTGCGGTGCGTTATGCCCATCAATTCAATAAAAAATTGGCAATTAAAGTGAATCTTCAAGCTATTAATGGTACTGATTTTATTGCAGACGATTACAATGACCGTTCTTCACGAGGTCGTGCTGGTTTTTTCAATGTTGATCAAAATAGTAAAACGGTAACAATTGGTTATAAACCCAATAACGACCCCAATACTAACTTCCAGTATGATGGTGTCAATATTTATGGCGATGACATAACCAACGGCGGGGCATTTAACTTTCCAGCAAATCATCCAGTGGCTGGTTTAGCGGGTAAGATTGTGACACGCACAGGTTACAAAGAAGTTGATTTATCAGGCGATAACGGTAAAATATTCAGTTATCGCGCTAATGCCGCTTTGCACTATAAAATAACTGATAATATAGAAGCTATCGGTTCTGTCAATTATGGTAACGGCAACTTTTTCAGAACAGGTGGTTTTCGCGAATATTTCCCAGATTACAAACGCTGGCAATCTCGCCTCGAAGTAAGAGGTGATGAGTTTTTCGTCAGAGCGTACAATACCTCACAAGAGGCAGAAGGCTTCAATGTAGGCGTTTTGGCTCAACGCATTTTGGCAAACTCTAAGTCAACAGCTGCATGGGCTGGTGATTTTTCAGCTGCTTATGCAGCAAATGGCAGTAATCTAAGCGCTGCTCGTGCCACAGCAGACGCCAATAAACCAACAGCTGGGTCGGCTGCTTTTCAAGATATTTGGACTAAATTAACTACTACACCCAATACGGATTTCATCCCAGGCAGTACGACACTGAGGGGGGTACGCTTATTGGATAACTCTTCGATGTTTCATACTGAGGGGATGTACAATTTCAAAAAATTCTTGCCAAAAGAACTTGAAGTGTTGACGGGTGCAAGTTTCCGCAATTACTCTATGTTAACAAAAGGTACAATTTTCCCAGTTACACGTTCGGGTGATGAATTTAAAATCAAGGAAATTGGTTGGTATTTACAGGGTTCTTATAATTTAAATATAACAGAAAGTGTAGCATTCAAGCCAACAGTTGCTGTTCGTTATGATAAAAATAGGTACTTTAATGGTGGTTTTACGCCTCGTGTTTCTGGCGTTCTTAGTCTTGGCGAACACAATTTCCGTGCTTCTTGGCAGTCAGCTTTCCGTAATCCTTCGCCAAATCAGCTTTTGGCTGATGGTAAAATCGGGGAAGTAGGTGGTTCTGAAGATGCATTGACCGCCGCTGATTTATTCAAAAATCCTGCTTATACAGAGGCGTCTGTCTTGAAATTCCGCACATCCAATAATGCTTCTGATTTGGTGAAATATACGCCTGACCCAAGTGCTTTCACAACTGAGAAAATTAAAACGTGGGAAATTGGCTATAAAACATTGATTGGTAACAAATTATACATTGATGCTTTTTATTACCAAAGCCAATATAAAGATTTTATTGCCACTCAAAACTATATTCAGCCTAAATCTGGTACAACAGATGATTTGAAAAATGCGGCTTCATCAACTACTTATCAAGTCAATTTTAATAATTTCAACCAGATTTATGTAAATGGCTTTGGTCTTGGTGTGGACTATGCTATCGGCAATGGCTATACAATTGGTGTTAATTTTGCCAATCAAGTTGGCTTAATTACACCTAAAGACAACGCTGGAAACATTCGCAAAGATCCATTTGGTGTTGATATCGTAAAACGTAAAATGAGCAATTTGGAAGTGGCGCAAGTAGGTCGTAATTTCTTTATCTCGCCTGAAAACCGCTATAACATCACTTTCTCTAATCAAAAAGTGACGAAAAATATCGGTTTTAGCGTCGCTTACCGTTGGACAAGTGAAATGTGGGTAGAGCAAGGCAATACACAAGGCGATATTCTTTTACCTTCTTGGACTTCGTTTGATGCGTCAGTTTCATATAAAATTCCGAATATTAAATCTACTATTAAATTAGGTGGCTCCAACCTTTTGAATAACTATTATTCACAAGGCTATGGCTTGGCTCAAATTGGCGGTTTGTACTACGTCAGTTTCTTATATGGTATGTAAAATATAAAAAAACACCCCCTCAGTATTTATGGATATTAAGGGGGATTTTTTAAGATTTTAAGTACCAAGACTAAATTATTTATTAGAATATTTAAGATTGAAATTTTAACATAAAATATTGATTTTAAACTTGTTACAACTTTTGGAAAGTTTTAAACTTTCCAAAAGTTACTTCAATATAATTATGTCTAACCACTTAAATAAATTTACATCTCCTTAATTAGGCGTTAATCAAAAAATAATATACCCATAATTGGATTTCGATTTTACCTTTGAGTTATGGAAAAATTATCATTATCTGTTAAAACAAGTTTTAAAACAGGTCTTAGTCTTTTGACTGGTTATAAACGTCGAGAATATGCTGCCAATTTATCGAAGCAATACTTTGATAGTTCTCCGCGCAAAACTGAAAGAGCATTAGGGGTATCGCGAACAGTAGTTGAGCAAGGGCTTAAAGAACAAAAAAGTGGTATCCGCTGTATTGAAAATTTCAGTTTACGCGGCAGGAAAAAAAAGAAGACGAATTAGCTAATCTGAGCAAAGATATAGATGAAATCGTCTCTGTATACACACAATCTGAGCGTTGTCACCAAAATACAACAGGTTATGTTAAAATTACCGCTCAACAAGTAAAAAAGGACTTAATTGACCAAAAGCTGTATAAATCACTTGATTTTAATCTCGGTACGGTCAATAATGTGCTTAATCGGTTGGGTTATAGCTTGAAAAAAGTGCGTAAAACGCTCCCTTTGAAGCGTATAGAACAAACTGATGCCATTTTTGATAATGTTTTTCTTAATCGCAAGAATAACCCTGTCGGAACACTTAAGCTCTCTATTGATGTGAAAGATAAAGTTCGAGTCGGTCAACTTTCTAGGAAAGGGTATCATCGAGATAAAGAAAATCTTTGTGCTTTAGATAAAGACCAACATTGGGAACAGACCCTTGTGCCACTGGGCATTCTTGAAATAGAATCCGCTAAAAGCACAATTATTGTCGGTAATTCAAACGAAACAAGTGATTTTATCGTCGACGGCTTTGAAAAATGGTATGAAATAGAAAAAGAAAAATTAGATTTTAACCTCATCCATACATTAGAGATTTACCTGGATAATGGTCCAGCTATTCATAGTAACAGAACGCAATTTATTAAAAGAATGATGGAATTCGCCTGTATTACAAATCTTAATATTCATCTTATATACTATCCGCCATACCATAGTAAATACAATCCAATAGAACGGGTTTGGGCAGCGGTCGAACAATATTGGAATGGTACCATACTATATTCTGTAGATAAAGTTATGAATACTCTTAAAAACGTCAAATGGAATAACATTAATCTAAATGCTCTATTTATTGACAAACTCTATCAAAAAGGTGTTTCTCTGTCAGTTAAAGAAATGAGTCAACTTGAAGAGTTTTTATTCAGAAAACCCGACATAGAAAAATGGGATGTGTGGATTAAACCTTCTTTTGAAATGGGTATATTATTTTTTGATTAACGCCTTAAATCTTATGCAAAAGAGAAAAAGATTTATTTAGATTTTATAAACGGCGAAGCAGAACATGTCCATTGCCTTATTTCAATGGCGTGTGACCAAAACATTGCCCAAATAATGAAGCTTCTGAAAGGTGAAAGTTCTCATTTTGCCAATACGAAAAATCTTTTTGACGTGGAATTTGATTGGGCGGATGACTATTACGCAGCATCTGTTAGTCAATCACATGTTGAGGCTGTGAGAAATTATATTAAAAATCAAGAAGAGCACCATAAGAAAAAAACGT
>JANPHO010000676.1:0-35949 GCA_031424515.1 Saprospiraceae bacterium | reverse complement strand
GTACTCTATTTGCCTTATGTTACTCGAAGACAGGTAACACACAATTATATAGATTATATGGTTAACGACTAAAAACCGTTACTTACGAATAATCACAGACTGTGAGAAAATGGAAGCGGCTTCTTTTATTAGAGGTCGCTTTTTTTATGTGCCTTATTGATGCCTTGCTTTTATATTGCCGATTACAGCCAAAGGAACTGTATGATCGGGGTCAAAATTAGTTCTTACCGTAATTATTTTAAAAAAAGGCCCCTCAGATTTTGCATCATAAATGGCAACTATCGTAGCTGTCATACCTTTTTCAATGGGTTCTTTAGGGTATTCAATTACGGTACAATGACAGGCAGTTTGCACTTCTTGAATGATTAATGGCTCATTGCTTTGGTTTTTTACCGTAAATTCTGCTTTTATGGGAATATCAAACGGCCTATCGCCTACTTGTATGCGCCATTGCCATTCCACTTTTCCTCTGTTGGAGGTAGCATCGTTATTCTGAATATCTTGAGCAGGAAGCTGATAAGTAAAGTAAAAGAGTAAAGAGAAAATAAAAGAGGTACGTTTATAAATCATTTGATTCCGTTCTTATTTTAAAATATAGTTAGTGCGGGTGTATTGAAAAAGCCATGCCGAACTGCTTTTTACCCCCTCAATATTTTAGGGTAAATTTGGCTTTAAAAACTTTAATAATATCTTTAACGAATGCTTTTTTTAACATTTTAATAGGGATTACGTAGATGAATTATAATAGTTTTAAGAGTGAATTAAATATTCTTAGAAATGAAAGAGTCTATTTTCAATGAAAAAAGTAATTTTACCGTTTAAATAAGGTTAAGCAATAATTCTAAATCACAACGCTATTTTTAATCGCGTTTTATATAAAATAAATTAGTGTTAACACTCCGATTCTTCTATCATTTTGGTCGTTATCTGACCATGCTGCGAACAGCTATCGCACGACCGGAAAAGTTCCGTATGTACTGGATTGAAACCATGCGTCAGATGAATGACATTGGCATCGGTTCATTGGTCATCATCGCGCTCATTTCGGTTTTCATTGGTGCAGTATCAGCTGTGCAATTTGCTTACCAGCTCAATGGCCAGCTTGTTCCCCGTTATTACATTGGCTACATTGTCCGTGATTTATGTATTATAGAGCTATCTCCTACAGTATCATGTTTGGTTTTAGCGGGTAAAGTAGGCTCGAATATGGCAGCAGAAATAGGTGGAATGAGGCAAAAAGAGCATATTGACGCTATGGAAGTCATGGGAGTGAATACGGCTGCATATCTTGTTACACCTAAAATCATTGCTGCACTCGTTGTTATTCCATTATTAGTAGCCATTTCTTCCATTATTGGTATTTCGGGTGGCTATTTAGCAACAGTTCCGACTGAATTACTTTCACATGGCGATTATGTTCGAGGTTTGAGGTCATTTTTTATTCCTTATAACGTTTTTATGATGTTCGTGAAAGCTATAACGTATGCTTTTTTATTGACATCTATTTCGTGTTATCAAGGATATTACGTGAAGGGAGGCAGTATTGAGTTAGGTCAAGCCAGTACGAATGCGGTAGTGTATAGCGATATTGCTATTCTCTTAGCAGATTATATCATCACGATATTATTAACCCAATAAGAGCTATGATTCGAGCAGAAAATATTGTTAAAACATTTGGGGAGGCTCAGGTTCTTAAAGGTATAAGCACCACTTTTGAATCTGGAAAAACGAATCTCATTATCGGACGAAGTGGTGCAGGTAAAACTGTTTTGCTCAAAACCCTTATTGGACTTATTCAGCCGACAAGTGGGAATATTTGGTACGATAATATCAATTTTACCAACCTTGAAAAGCAAGATATGCGGAATATTCGCATGCAAATGGGTATGCTTTTTCAAGGCTCTGCGCTATTTGATTCGATGACTATCGAACAGAATATTCGTTTCCCCTTGGATATGTTCACCAATATGACCCGTAAAGAGAAGTTGGATAGGGTGAATTATTGCCTTGAAAGAGTCAGCCTTGTGGGAGCCAATAGTAAATATCCGTCTGAAGCATCGGGTGGTATGCAGAAAAGGGTAGGTATTGCGAGAGCCATAGTACTTAATCCTAAATACCTTTTTTGCGATGAGCCGAATTCAGGACTTGACCCCAAAACATCCATTGTGATTGACGAACTCATCAAAGATATTACTGTTGAAAATAATATTACTACAGTTATCAATACCCATGATATGAACTCTGTGATGGAAATAGGAGATAATATTATATTTGTACACGAAGGAAGGCTTGAATGGCAAGGCAATAAAGCAGATGTTTTAGAAAGTCCGAATCAAGAGTTACAGTCATTTATTTTTGCTTCCCCATTCCTTCAGCGTCTGCGGGATAGGGCTTTGGGTAACCCTATAAAACAGTAATTTTAACATAAAATCATTCATAAAACAATTCCATCGTAATCCTATCCGCTAATAATCGCCCTTTATCGGTGAGGAAATATTTTTTTCCGTCAGTCATAACCGTTTGATTCTGAATGAATTGCAGTACTTTTTGATTGAAGTATTTCAAGTAAATTTTACCGAATTTATGGTCAATTACTGAGGGGTCGCATCCCCAGATAGTGCGCAGCGTAGTCATCACATATTCATTGTACCGTTGAGCCACTGTCAATTCCTCACGTGTGAACGGGACTTCATTATTCTCCAAATTTTTAATATAATGGGCATTATTGGCAATATTCCATTGCCTATTTTCACCGTCGTAAGAATGAGCGGAAGGTCCAATTCCTAAATATGGAACGCCCAACCAATAATTAGAATTATGCTTTGCAAAACAGCCTTGTTGCGCAAAATTCGAAATTTCATAGTGAATATAACCAAAACGCTTCATTTCACCCATCAAAATCTCGAAATGGCGAGCCGATTTTTCTTCCTCTATTGGCTTTGTTTTACCTTTTTTAATAAAACTATCCAAGGCGGTGTCAGCCTCCACTGTAAGAGCATAGCACGAAATATGGGGAATATCGTAGTCAAAAGCAATTTTCAAATTTTTAAGCCATTGTTCATCACTTGTAGGCGTAGAGCCATAAATGAGGTCAATTGTTAAATTATCGAAGCCAATATCTTGGGCATATTCGATACAAGCTCTGGATTCAATGGCATTATGTGCCCGATTCATCCATAAGAGGTCTTCTTCTGAAAATGACTGGATGCCAATACTGAGGCGATTGATGGGCGTATCGTTTTTTAAACTTTTTAAATAGTCAGAACTCAAATCATCAGGATTGGCTTCGAGGGTAATTTCGGGCTCACTTTCAATACTAAAATTAGAATATATCTTTCTAAATAAAATATTGAGCTCCTGCGACGATAATACTGAGGGGGTACCTCCGCCTAAGTAAATTGTCTCGATTGTACTATCTCCTAAATAATCTTTTTGAAGTTCTATTTCTTTTAAAATGGCATTCAGCATCTCCTCTTTGTGGCGCAAAGACGTGGAAAAGTGAAAATTGCAATAGTGACAAGCCTTTTTGCAAAATGGTATATGAATGTAGATACCTGCCAAAATGTGGGTTTGATGACTAAATAAAAAATATTAAACGGCTGTAAAGAACGTAATTTTTTTGCAACTTCAGTAACTTCGCCCCTCAAATACTCTCCAAAATGGGGTGTAAATGATATATTCTTTTTTATTTAAAATCTAAGCCGTTGATTATCAAATTTTTAAAATTATGAAAAAAGTATTATTTATTGACCGAGATGGGACTCTGATTATCGAACCACCTACGGATTTTCAAGTTGACTCGCTCGAAAAATTAGAATTTTACCCTTTTGTTTTTAAATATTTAACTAAAATATCGGAGGAATTAGATTTTGAATTAGTCATAGTCACCAATCAAGATGGTTTGGGCACGCCCGCTAATCCCCTCGAAAATTTTCAACCACCACACGATAAAATGCTCAAAGCATTTGAAAATGAAGGAATTACATTTGCCGAAGTGCACATTGACCCTACATTCGAACATGAAAATGCGCCAACGCGCAAGCCCCGTACAGGCATGTTGACGAAGTATTTTGATGGAAATAAATATGATTTAAAAAATTCTTTCGTGATAGGAGACCGCGTTACTGATGTTATTTTAGCTAAAAATTTGGGTTCAAAAGGCATTATTATTAGTGAAAATGGGGATAAAATTAAGGAGTTAGAGTTGGAACCACATTGTGCTTTAGTGACTACTGAGTGGAAAGCCATCTATGAGTTTTTAAAGTTAAAAGACCGCACAGCCACAGTTCGGCGTACGACTAAGGAGACTGATATTTCAATTTACTTAAATTTGGATGGTACAGGTAAGTCGTATATGCAGACAGGACTTGGCTTTTTTGACCACATGCTCGACCAATTGGCGCGCCATTCAGGAAGCGATTTGACAATTCACGTAAAAGGGGATTTGCACATTGATGAACACCATACTATTGAGGATACGGCTTTAGCGCTCGGCGAGGCATACTACCAAGCACTGGGTTCAAAATTAGGGATTGAGCGGTATGGTTTCTGCTTGCCAATGGATGATGTATTGGCACAAGCTGCTATTGATTTCGGTGGTCGCCCGTGGATAGTCTGGGACGCTGATTTTAAACGTGAAAAAATAGGCGAAATGCCGACTGAAATGTTTTTTCACTTTTTCAAATCATTCAGCGATGCTTCTCGCTGCAATCTTAATATCAAAGCAGAAGGCACCAACGAACACCATAAAATAGAAGGTATCTTTAAGGCATTTGCAAAAGCCATAAAAATGGCCATAAAACGCGATGCGAATAACATGAGATTGCCTTCCACAAAAGGCGTTTTATAAAACTATAAAAAGCACTTTTAATAAAAAGGTGAGCCGATACTGAGGGGGTATAGGTTCACCTTTTTTTAAATTTGAAATCAATAAAAAAATTTGATTTTCAGTATATTTTACTTCGTTTTTTTAAGTTTAGAAGCAAATTCTTTTTCAAAATGCTCCACTTTTTTCCGAACCACATTATAGGTATAAGGCTCGGTTGGATGCAAATTGTAATAGTTTTGGTGATATTCTTCAGCGCGATAAAAGTTTTTATAAGGCTCTACGGCGGTGACAATTGGTGAATCATAAAGCTTTACTTTATCCAAGCTATCTTTTACAATCACTGCCATTTTACGTTGTTCCTCATCTCTATAAAATACTGCTGAGCGATAATCATCACCAATATCATTGCCTTCACGGTTCAAGAACCTTGGGTCGTGGATGTGCCAAAAGACTTCAAGAATTTCTCTATAACTCACAATTTTAGGGTCGTAAGTTACTTGTACGGTTTCGGCGTGTCCCGTTTTTCTTGAACTGACTTGTTCATACGTTGGATTTTTTAAATTTCCACCCGCATAACCCACTTCCACTTTTGTAATTCCCCGCATTTGTTGGTAGCAAGCATCCATCTTCCAAAAGCACCCGCCCGCGAGAGTTGCGATAGCAACATTGGGATTATCCGAAGTTGATTGCTCATTCACTGTGGCAACCTCCTCCTTAGTTATTGGAGCATCCGATGAAGAATTAGATTTTTGAGAAAAACAAGCCATTGCGGAGACCGCTACTATCATCAAGAATTTCAGATTGAAAATCATTTTATTTTAATTTTAAAATTGAAAAAATAACTGTTTGTGATTTCTTGATACAAATCTCGGAGAGCAAAATCACAAAATTGTCACACCCAATTTTAAAATAACTTTAAGGGTAATAAAGTTTAATTTTAGGATTAATTTCCTTCATCCCTCCCAATCATTTTACCGCCATTTTGTATCAAACTATCCAATCTCAAAACCTCTTTTTTGTTTGTTAAAACACTTTCATCTACTTTCAAATCTTCTAAATTAGGTTGACCTGCATCCACCCAAGCGGTGTACCACGCCGACCCTAAAGCCAATATCGTTGCCCTCATTTGAGCTTCAACCATACCGTTGAGTTTATCGTGAAAGGCGTTGGCATAATCAAAGCAAGGTTTCTGAATAGCTATGCCATTGATGGTTTCAACGCAATATTTTTTATCAATGGAGAATGATTTATTGAGTTCTTTTTCTATCTGTAAAACCTTGTTAACCAGTTTATTAGATTCTAAAACGATACTCCAGAAGTACTCTTTTGTATTATTGACATATTCCGCCCGACCCACAAAAAAGTCATATTGGTTGTCAGCAAAAAGTTCTGGTAGACGACTTTCCCAAAACGCGTGAATGCCTGTTTGATTCGAGAATTGCCCATCGTAATTGGATATTGTATGCAGTGGAACGTGGGCATCAGCAAGGTAATGACCGAGTTCGGCACTGAGTTTTAAAATCCGATTTTTATCTTTTTTAATAAAAGCGTCGGTTAGTTGTTTCTGTACTGTTTGCAAATGATAGGGTAAAATGCCATGTTGGGTGAGTTTATCTTTAGCAAAAGCCGCTTTGATATTTTTCATGGACAATTGCTCTTTTTTAAATAAAACTTTCAACGAATCGGGCTCTATACTGAGGGGTTCATCGATTTCAATTTTAATGAGGTTATTGATGAAAAATCGCCCATAAAACGAGTCTGCAACCGCTATCGAATCCCTTGAAAATAGCTTGCGAATGGCTTTTGATTTTAGAAAATAATCCCTTTTTTGCTTCCTAATACTTTGATAATCAACGAGTTGGAGTGTATCGTTTTTGTCGTCAACAACATAGATTTCAGTATGCAGAATTTGAGCTTCAATTTTATCATGTGGTAAAAAAGCCCAACGGTCGAGGTTGATATAATGGCGATACCCCTCAGTAGTGACCATGTATCGGCGCTTATCAGGGTCAACAACATGTTCTGTAATGTACTCAATTTCTTTTTTATACAACGAAATCATATTCGATGGTAGTGTAAAAACCGCCAACCGATTGATGCGTTTATGCCCGAAAAAGCCCCAAGTGTGGAGATGCGAAAAACTTGTTGAAATACATAAAATGGTCAGTAAAATGAAGAGCTTATTCATGGTTTAATGTTTTGTTTTAATCTGTGGAATCTCAGAGATTAGGATGGCACGGTTGGTCATGTAGAAAAATTAATTCTCCACAGCCCTACCGCCTTTTAATTTCAAAACATGGTTCGTTCTTGATGCTAAATCCATATCATGTGTCACGAGTACAAGTGTAGTACCTGCTTCGCGATTGAGCTCAAAAAGGAGGTTTTCGACCGTTTCTTTAGTGTCGGCATCCAAATTGCCTGTAGGTTCATCAGCGAAAAGTATCTTTGGTCTATTTGAAAAAGCACGTGCAATAGCAATCCTTTGTTGTTCGCCACCGCTCAACTGCGATGGATAATGGTCATAACGGTCAGCCAAACCCACTTTTTTCAATAATTCCATTGAGCGTTTTTCAGCATCTCGCTCGCCGCGTAATTCAAGGGGAACCATAACGTTTTCAAGCGCCGTTAAAGTAGGAATCAATTGAAAATTTTGAAATACAAATCCCACATACTGGTTGCGCACCGCCGCTCGTTGGTCTTCATTCAAGTCATCTAAAGCTACTCCATTAAGTATCACCGAACCCGATGAAGAGCGGTCAAGCCCCGCACACAAGCCCAAAAGTGTCGTTTTTCCACTTCCCGAAGGACCCACAATGGAAAATGAATCACCCGCAGGGATATTAAAACTGACTTCGTGCAAAACGGTCAAATCTTTTCCACCGCTTTTATATGTTTTAGTTAAATTTTTTACTTCTAGCATAATTGGATTTTATATCCGTGCCACCGCTCAAAGCGGTGGCACGGGTGCATTCATTTTAAAAGACGATTAAAGATACAGCTTATTTTAAAGAGCCTATTTAAATTTAGAACTAAATGGGCTTGTAAAGTAACAATTGAGATAAAACATCAGTTTTATTAAATACTTAATTCTTTTTTGCACAACAATTTTTAAAAACCTTTACTTTTGCAAACATTTTAAAAAAACGCAATACCCCCTCAGTACTGATGCTTGGAATTGCGTTTGTTTTAATGATATTTAAACCGTAATATATTTAATTTTAGTTTTTATGATACAAATAACATTTCCAGACGGTAACGTTCGTGAATACGAACAAGGTGCATCGAGTATGGACATTGCTAAATCCATCAGTCATGGATTGGCGCAAAAGGTTTTGGCTGCAAAAGTAAACGGTGAAGTATGGGACGCCACGCGCCCTATCAACGAAAACTCGACGCTCCAACTACTGACCTGGGATGATAAAGAAGCAAAAGCAACGTTTTGGCATTCTTCGGCTCATTTAATGGCTGAGGCATTGGAGTCGTTGTACCCAGGTATCAAATTTGGTATTGGGCCTGCATTGGAGCAAGGTTTTTACTACGATGTTGACTTAGGTGATAGAACATTTTCGACAACTGATTTTAAGAAGGTAGAGGATAAAATGCTTGAATTGGCTCGTAAAAAAAGCGAATATAAGCGATCAGAAGTATCTAAAACGGATGCTATCCAATATTTTACTGAAAAAGGCGATGAATATAAAATAGAATTGCTTCAAGATTTGGAAGATGGTAAAATCACGTTTTATCAACAAGGTGATTTTACGGATTTGTGCCGTGGTCCACACATTCCAAGCACTGAGGCGATTAAAGCTATCAAATTGACTAAGGTTTCGGGTGCTTATTGGCGTGGTGACGACAAACGCCAGCAAATGACACGGATTTATGGCGTGACATTCCCGAAACAAAAAGACTTGGAAGATTATAATACGTTTATCGAAGAGGCTTTAAAACGTGACCACCGCAAATTAGGGGCTGAATTAGAGTTGTTTATGTTTTCTGAAAAAGTAGGAGCGGGCTTGCCCATTTGGTTGCCACGTGGTACAGCTTTGCGCTCACGCTTGGAAGACTTTTTGAAAAAAGAGCAAATTAAGCGTGGTTATCAACCCGTCATTACGCCGCATATCGGTAAAAAAGAATTGTACGTGACATCGGGTCACTGGGAAAAATATGGTGAGGATTCGTTTCAATCCATCAAAACGCCTCGTATGGATGAGGAGTTTTTGTTAAAACCGATGAACTGCCCGCACCACTGCGAAGTGTTCGGTCATAAACCTCGTTCTTATAAGGAATTGCCCGTTCGTATCGCTGAGTTTGGTACAGTTTATCGCTATGAGCAAGCGGGTGAATTGCATGGTTTGACCCGTGTGCGTGGTTTTACTCAAGATGATGCGCATCTTTTCTGTACACAAGAGCAAGTAAAAGAAGAGTTTTTGGGTGTATTGGATTTGACAATGTACGTGATTAAAAAAATGGGCTTTGATAATTTCACTGCTCAAATTTCATTGCGCCATCAAACTGAACGCACAAAATACATTGGTAGCGATGAGAATTGGGAAAGAGCCGAACAAGCCATTATTGAAGCCACTCAAGAAGTAGGTTTACCAACCGTCATTGCTTATGATGAAGCAGCATTTTATGGACCTAAACTGGATTTCATGGTGAAAGATGCTTTGGGGCGTTCTTGGCAATTGGGTACAATTCAAGTGGATTATAACTTACCTGAGCGTTTCAAATTAGAGTACATTGGTGCTGATAATCAAGCACATCGCCCTGTCATGATACACCGCGCGCCTTTTGGTTCTATGGAGCGTTTCATTGCCGTATTGACGGAGCACTGCGCGGGTAAATTTCCACTGTGGTTAACGCCCGACCAAATTGCTATTTTACCTATTTCAGACCGTTTTATGGATTATGCAAAAGACGTGATGAATCAATTAGCCGAGCATGATATTCGTGGCTTTATTGATGAAAGAGCGGAGAAAATAGGTCGTAAAATCCGTGATACTGAGTTGAAACGGGTGCCTTTTATGCTTGTAGTCGGTGAAAAAGAGGTAGAAGAAGGAAGGATTTCGATTCGTAAACAAGGCGAAGGCGATCAAGGTTCTATGAGTATCAGCGAGTTTGTTGCGTATTTTAATGCGCAATTATAGATGATTTAAACATCTTTTTATAAAATTAAAGGCAACTGATTGGTTAATCAGTTGCCTTTTTTCAAGAGAAATCTCTTTCTATACTGAGGGGTATGACTTTAACTAAAACGACGACGCACTAATTTTATAAACACCTGAGCTTGCTTTTTACGGTCATCCGTGCCTACCCAGTTGTATTTTGTAGCGAGCGACATTAATGAGCCTTTGGCGCTTTCATAGCTGCTCATATTATTCAAATCTTTTAAAATTTCATCAAAAACAGTTTTATTTCCGCCAAATAATTCATTTTGAGTCAATAGCCTATCATTGAAGCCAAATGCTTTCGTCAAATCAGGAATGGGCATATTTGATAATTTGTCAGATAATTCTCTTCCCGATTTATCGTCAAATAGTGCTAAAATATCGGATGATACGTTGCTCGTAATATTGCTCGGAGCGGTATAAACTGGTTGTTGATATGTGGGTTGTACAGGTGGCGGCGGGGGTGGCGTGACCACTCTTGGCTGCTCAACAACTGGCTGCTTAGGTGCTTCGTAAACGGGCTTAGGTGCTTCATAAACGGGCTTAGGTTTTTCTTCTACAATAGGTTGAGGTTGTGGTCGAGGTACTTCTACTTTAGGTGGCGGTGGTGGGGCGGGTGCTTGTTGGACCACCTTAGCGGCTTGAGTAGGGGCGTTATTTTGAGATGCTTCTATAAAAGACTCGTATAATTGACGAATATAGCTTAACATTAGGTCACGCTCGATGGGTGAAATATTTTTCTCATCGTTGCTCATGGTTTTATAGAGCGTGATAATTTTTTCAAGAAGTATTTTAGCTTGTGGTAAATTCATAATTAGGATAATAAATGATACTAAATTTGTTTTTAAATAGGACGATTGAATCACTTTTGAAAATAGGCAACCCAAAAGACCCCTAAAATTAATCTTTAAATTACTTTTGTAAACTATATTAGTGAAATATACCCCAAAGTTAAAAAACATTCTTTACACATTAAGTAGTTTATTAATCATTTCATGTTTCTCGAACCACATTTTAAAGGACAACGCAGCGGCTGGATAGAAGTAATCTGCGGCTCAATGTTTTCAGGTAAGACTGAGGAGCTTATCCGTCGGCTTAAAAGGGCAAAAATCGCTAACCAAAAAGTAGAAATATTCAAGCCCAGAATAGATACGCGTTATGATGAAATGAAAGTTGTTTCACATGATTCAAACGCAATATTGGCTACACCTATTGAAAACTCTGTGAAATTATTGGAATATACTGAGGGGGTAGATGTAATTGGCATTGATGAAGCACAGTTTTTTGATGAAGGCTTGACAGATATCTGTCAGAAATTAGCGTTAAAAGGTATTAGAGTTATCATTGCAGGGTTGGATATGGATTATAAAGGAGTGCCTTTTGGACCAGTTCCTAACCTTTTAGCCGTGGCCGAATATATTACAAAAGTACATGCTATTTGTTCGCATTGCGGCAATTTGGCAACGCATTCATATAGGAAGGTAGCTGACGGGCAACGGGTTATGCTGGGTGAAAAAGATACGTATGAGCCTCGATGTCGCTCGTGCTATGCTATGGGCAATATATTGGATTTACGTTAAAATGGGGTTTAAAGCACGGTGTTGATTAAAATACGAAGAGAATTCTCCGTTTTGTTCCGTATTTGCTATAATTTTAAACCCGACAGAAAATATCGAGCTGGGGTTGTTTCAAAACGTTTACTTATCCCCAAAGCGCATCTTTATGGCGTTTGATATATTTACGGATATTCACCCAAAAAGCTAATATTAGGTAGAAAATAACAGGCGAACCAAGGGTCACGAATGAAGCATAAATAAAGTATAAGCGAACACGAGAGGATGCAATGTGCATTTTATCACCCAAATAACTACACACTCCAAATATAGAGCGCTCTACAATTTCTTTTATATCTTTCATTTTAAAAGTTTATACCTGACAAAACTAAAAAAAAAATTGGTAAGTACAAAAAGAAAATCCACCCCTCAGTACAAGAAGTGGATTTTGTCGGTTTTTGTTTACAGCAGTTTTTTGAATTATTGCATACCAAACATTATTAAAACGCCCACTACGATTAGGCAAATGACTACTGCAAGACGGCTCTCGCTTTGTTTGTTTTCTTCGTTGTAGGAAAAAGAGTCTTGACCCACTTTTCCAGTGCTCCTTGAATGATTCATGGTTTAGATACGATTTTTTTGATAAATGAGTAAATTTTGGCTTAAAAAGTCAAGTTGGTAAATACGATAAAGAAGTAATGTATTTATTGTGGTGGGTACTAATATTATTAGTATATTATATTTGTAATACAAAGATAGTAATTAATCTTAATTTAAAAAAAATATTAATGTAAAAAAGCAATAAATTTTATTTTAATATGATTGAGCATAAAAAAAGCTATTCAGAGATTGAAAACTGAATAGCTTTTTGTGGTTTTTGAATACTATTTATAGCAATTATCTATCTTCTATACATATCATTTACGATAGCAATTTTATCGGATTCTCTACTAACAGCAAGTCTTTTAATGTTAAAAATCCCATATTTACTCAAATCAGCTATTTCAAACCACTGTTTTTCGGGGTTGCCTAATTTGTAGCTAAAGAGTTTAGAGCCACTGCCCATTAAAAATGTACCATCGGATAATAGTACGAAGTCTTCGCTCCCTGGCAATGTTTCAATTATAATATCGGAACTGTAAGAGGAGAGATCCATAGATTTTATGTACCACGTTTGAGGTGTGGCTTTTTGAACATAAACGAGTTTGCCATCATTTAATTTTGACATTGACCTTCCGATGCCTCCCGAGAGTTGTATGGACGATTGATCATCCACATTAACAATTTTGAGATAGTTGTTAGCACCATTTACAATGAATAAGGCTAATTTTTTATCGGAAATCCAAGTATGGTATCCAATATCTTGATGCAAGGGTAATAAATCTCTGCCACTACCGCTTCTATCCATGGGATAAGTCCAAAGCCTTTGGGTTCCTTGTTTAGTAGCGTCAACCCGAATACATGATATATTTCTGCGGTCAGGCATAAGCGTAGGAGAATATTCCGACTCGTGGGTAGCGGTCACTTGAGCCAAAGTGTTGCTAAGTAAGGATAAGGAATAAAGTTCAGTTTGGTTGGTATCAAATGGCGTTTGGACTGCTATGTACAGTTCATTATTATTGACCCACTGAGGCTGATTGTTATAGCCTTTCGAGTTAAAACCTGTTAAAAAACGGGCATTTTTAAACTCTATCTGCTCGCCGAATTTTTCCATATCAAGGCAATAGACATTGGTATTTGGCAGCTGACATACTGAGGGGGTTACTATACTAAAAAGTAAAATAACGGTGAGATAATTTAGGATGACTCTCATAGTGGTGAGTTCTATTTGATGAATTAAGTTTTAATTAAAATAATTGATTAAGATTCTGATTGAGCGATTATCTTTTTAAAATTGTCTCTTTTTAAACTATAAAATGTAGCAACGGAGGTAATGATTTTCAGCCTTCTGCAGGTTTTTTAGCTCAAGTATAAAGCAAAATTAAACAAATTAATGAAGCCAGCAAAATATAAATAACAGAAGTGATGCTGAAAATGAGCCTTCTTTGGAAATTGGTAAGTTAAAATAAATTTTCAATAAGTTAATGAAATACTAATTTTTGATGTACCCCTTTTTACATTTTGGCGTCAGAATAAAATTGAAGTGGTAAATCACATATTCATATCTAAATTACAATTTCTAAAATTTAGTGTTGTTAGTTATGGAATCTGATTAAATTCAATAATTTTGTGGCAATTAACTTTTGTTACGCTGATATTTAAGGTATTTACAACCTTTTTATTTACATATAATTTAAGCTACTAAAATTATTGAGCTCCAAGCCACTAAATAAAGAAATGTCCGATAGTGAAATTATTAAGGAATATTTGAGAACTCAAAATTCCTTGTATTTCAGTATGTTGTATCGCAAATACTCTGGTAAAGTATATGGCAAATGCATCTCTATTCTCAAAAATGATGATGAGGCTAAGGATGCAGTGCAGGATATATTCGTTAAGATAATGTTGAATTTAGGCAATTTTGGGGAAAAATCCCAATTTTCCACGTGGATATACTCTATTACATATAATTTCTGTATTGACAATATTCGTAAGCGAAAAAAAGATAAAACCCTATTTTCTGAAGATGTAGAACGTGCCCCTGATGTAGCTGAGGAAGAGGTGCCTGATGAGTATTTGTTAGAAATGGATGTTAAATATTTGAAACGTGTACTGGAAGAATTACCTACTGGAGATAGAATGATTATACTCATGAAATATCAAGATGACATGAGCATAAAAGAAATAGCAGAGATGATTGATAAAACGGAAAGTGCCGTAAAAATGAAAATTAAACGTGCTAAGCATAAAGCTCAAGAATTATTTGAGAAAATGAATGGTCGCGAACAATGATTGATGTGTTATTTAAAACAGGGATTTTTTTATTAAATTTTATTGAAACGCCTAAATTTTTTCTATGGTTTAATATTACTCTAATGAAACACTCTTTTATAACACAATCAATCTCAAAACCGAATTAATAAAATGGCAGACGAAAGAAAAAAGAATAGCTTTCATAAGCTCATGGAACAAGAATATGAGCCTCGCTTTACAGTGCCACAAATGATGGAAATAGAAAGACGTATCCAAAGGCAACAAAATTCTTATAGAGTTGCTGGTGATATGTTGGATCTATTCTTTCCTAAAATCATCAAAACGATGATAGGCATGCTTGGTGGTGATGATAGCAGTGATGATGGCAACCGCCCGGCTCCTTCTGAAATGAGCAGCCCCTACAAACCAAAGGGGCCGAATGCTCCTGGTCGGAAATAAATAAAAAGGATTAACTATATTATGTTTTATACTGAGGGGTGTAAAATACTCCTCTCTCTGTATTTGAATTATTCCAAAACTTAATGAAAAACAATGGGATTAGAAATTTTAAAAAATTTACTGTTAAGGTTTACATCAGCTATACCCAATTTATTAGCAGCCATAGCTATTGCCTTAATAGGTATGATGATAGCCAAAGCTGTAGCTAAATTGGTAGAAAAAATTCTATCAGGAATAGGTATTGATAAACTTGCTCAAAAGCTGAATGATATAGATGTTATAGAACAATATAATATCAATGTCAAGCCAAGCCATATAATTGGTCAAATATTTTATTACGTTTTATTGCTCATATTTTTGATTGCAGCTACGGATATTTTAGGAATGCCAGCCTTGTCGCAATTGATTAGTGATTTGATAAACTACGTACCTAACCTCATCACTGCTTTAGTAGTATTGATTTTAGGGCTTTTATTGGCGAATGGGTTGAAAAGTTTAGTTTTTACAGCTTGTAAATCAGTGGGAATACCTTCACCCAACTTAATTTCTAATTTCATTTTCTACTTTGTTTTTCTTACAGCTATGATAAGTGCTTTGTCACAAGCCAAAATTGATACTGATTTTGTTAAAAATAATTTAAGTATCATTTTAGGTGGTGGAGTGGCAGCGTTTGCTTTGGGTTACGGTCTGGCATCTAAGGATATGATGTCTAATTTTTTAGCATCTTTTTATAGCCGTCGTAATTTTAATGTAGGTGATACCATAAAAATCGGTAATACAACGGGTGAGATAGTGTATTTTGATAGTTCTTGTGTCAAAGTGCAGGTGGGTGAAAAACTTGTTATCATACCCCTCAGTAAATTAATGAATGAGGAAGTTGAAATCCTTCCGAATGAATTACCTCAAGTACCAGAGGAGCTTTAGTTTACTTAGAAGCTGTTTGAGTTATTATTTTCAGATAGAAATGAGCTTCTTTTTAGTCAAATTGGATTAAAATTATTGAGACATATTGGGAATACGTTGAAATAATTTTCATTTAATTTGGCTAAAAAGAAGCCATTTATACTTAAAATAATAACTCAAACAGCTTCTTAAATATTGCAAATTTTTAATTGAAAATATCAAATTAATCAACTCAATATTTTTTTACTAAACATTTAAATTAACATGCTACGCAAACAGATTGTTCTATCTTTACTTTTATTTTTCACTATTAGTTTATCCGCTCAAAAAGTTCTTGATGCTAAAGATGCTGTCAAGGAATTGGATAAAAAAGATGCTACTGATGGCTGGACGAAAATTGGGGGTGTAGGCCTTGATTTCGCATTATTAAATCTTATTAACCCACGTATTGGAGCAGGCGATAATCGTGTAGGTTTTGGTGGTTTATTGAATTATTCAGCTAATTTAAAACAAGGAAAAGTCCTTTGGGATAATAAATTTGGTCTTCAATTAGGCGTTGTAAAAGTAGCTTCTGATGCTGCTGGTAAATCTGCCGATGTACTCCAAGCAACTTCTCAATGGGGTTACCAAATGACTGAAAATGGCAAATGGTACGGTGCTGGTTTATTTGATTTTCAAACCCAATTTTTGCCAACTTATGGTAAAAACTACTTGAAAAAAGATGCGATTAAAGGGCAAACCCAACCCTTAACAGCTAAAATATTTGCTCCCGCTATTTTCAAATTTGCTCCTGGTGTTATCTACAAACCGAATGCTAATTTCAAAGTATTGTACTCGCCAATAGCTGTAAAAGCTGTGGTTGTGGCAAGTGATGAAGTTGCAAAAGCTGCTAACTTTATTCCCTTGAAAGATGGTAAATACCAAAAATCAGATTTTCAAATGGGTTCTGAAATTCGGGCAGATTATGGTAATAAATTCCTTGATGGTAAATTGGTGTATACTACTACGCTTGACTTGTATTCAAATTACATTCGCGAGCCACAAAATATAGATGTTGAGTGGTACCATTCATTGGACTTTATTATCTACAAAAACATTGGCGTGAATTTCAAGACTGATTGGTTTTATGACCATGATATCTTAGTATTAAAAGGTGGTGATGCAACAAGGAAAGGTCGTGCAGTATTTTTCCGTAATGCCCTTTTATTGAAATATAATAAGGTATTCTAATTTTTAGAATTCATTTATAGCTACAAACAAAATCAACTATAAGCCTATCCCAAAATACTGAGGGGTAGGCTTTCTTTTTTGATTGTATCAGAAAAGTAATCCCAGAGGGTATCATTTGAGGGCAGAAGAGCTTCTAATGAAATATTTTTACCAGTTTGAGGATGTGTAAACACCAATTGAAAGGCGTGAAGATGAATTGCGCGATTGGGATTAGAACGACGGGCACCATATTTCACATCACCTTTTATGGGGCAGCCAACTTTACTGAGTTGAGCGCGTATTTGGTGGTGCCTTCCTGTGGACAATTGGACTTTCAACAAGGAATATCTATCACTTTTACCTATAAGGGAGTAATTTAATTCAGCCTTTTTAGTGCTTTTTATTTCTTCATCAAATGCTTTAGAAGTATTGGATTGGGCGTTTTTTTTTAAGAAGTGGATGAGGGTAGCTTCACTTTGAGCAGGTTCATTTTCTACAATGGCGAAATATATTTTTTTAGTCGTTTTATTTTGAAACTGTGCGGAGAGTGCAGCCGCAACTTCAGCAGTTTTTGCTAAAAGAACAACGCCACTTGCAACTCTATCGAGCCTATTGATTAAAAACAGAGGGTGCTTGAAAAACAATTCGGCGTATTGAATAAGTGATGTATCACCTGTAGTATCAGGCTGAGAGGGTATAAGTGGCGGTTTATGAATGGCTACGCAATAGTCATCATTATATAAGATTTGATTCTCTATATTCATTATTTTACCTCTTCGTAATCTGTGAGATCTCCGAGTTTATTGTTTTTCTTTTCACTTTTCTTTTCATTTGGCTTGTCATAAATATGCCGATGCTCCACTATTACTTTCGGGCGAAATAGCGTGCGGTAAATGAAAAGGATTAATACAGTAAAAAATAGATATTTCATTTTATATGAGCTTGAAAGAACAAGATATTTTAAAAATATTGATTTTCGACTACTTTTCGAGCTTTCGCTTCCCTCAACAACCAATGACCAACAACTACTTAAATGCCAACAACGACTTCAAACATATCTTCTTTATTGAAGTATTTTATGGCTAAATCTCGAATATCATTGGGCGTAATATTTTTTACAGTTTCCACAAAAGATTCGAATGCTTCAAGGGGTACCCCCTCAGTAACAAACGACCTAATGACGTCTGAAATGGCTATTGGGCCGTCCACCATATTGAGCATGTTACCGAGTATGTAATTCTGAACCATTTTGAGTTCCTCTGGACTTACAAGTTCTTTTTGTAAAGTCTCCATTTCATTATAAATCTCAGTGATGGCTTTTTTCACAAACTTATTACCTACTTCAGATGAAACGTAAAAATAACCATCGTGGTGCATCAAATCAAGAGCTGAATAGATATTATAAGTGAACCCCTTCTTTTCCCTAATATTAGTCATCAATCGCGAACCGAAATAACCGCCCAAAATAGTATTTAGCACATAAAAACCATTAAAATCAGGGTGTTTTCTATTGCCAAACTGTCTACCTATCCGAATGGCTGATTGAACAGTATCAGCATTTTTAACCTTGATTTTTACCGGTTTATTCCTCGAAATACTGAGGGGAGCAGGGTGTTCTGGAGCAACAGTTTTATTTTGACCAATGTGCTGATTGAGCAATTTTAGTATATTATCATCCGTTTTACCGCTTAAAAAAATAAGGCAATTATCAGACGTGTAGTTGCTTTTATGGTGTAAAATGAGGTCATCGCGGGTCAGAGCTTTATAATCTAACGGTGTAGAATTATAGCCATAAGGGTGGTTTTCGCCGAATATCAATTCAGTTATTTTTCGATAAGCAAGCACATCATTTTTAGTTAATTCTACGATTAAGCTCTGAATATTATTTTCAGCAAAAATAGTTAATTCTCTCTCTGGAAAACTCGGTTTTAAAAGTATTTCTGCCAGCAGGGGTATGAGCTGCTCAAAATGCTTGGTCATGCAATATAGAACCAAACTGCCTGTGTCAAGGTTGACAGGAGTTTGGAGCGTGCCGGCATAAAAATCAACGCGTTCGGCTAATTCCGAGGACGTGAAATGCTCAGTACCTTCTCGCAACATTCGTGCAGTGGCGCGCGAAACAAGGCGCTTGTGTTCATGCGAGCGACCCGATAGAAAAACGACCTCTACTTTCATTATCTCTTGAGTACCTAATCGCGTTTCATAAACGGGGATTCCGTTATCGAGAAATGATACTGTAGGACGTGGTAAATGCAGCGACGATACTTCGTGTATTGGTGGCGGCGTTTTACGGCTTAATATTTCTTGCTTTAGTAGCTTCAATTCTTATTTTTTATTTTTAGAAGAACAAAGGTAAATATTATATCTAATTGAGTAACTCAAAGGACGCTCGAAGAGCATAATTATTTTTAAAAGGAAAAGTTAATATTCGGAGGTAATAACTTCAAAATGAGCATTTGGCATTGAATATGTTATTTAATAAGTTTACATTTTTATTTATTCTAACTATTTGATTGTCAAATTTTTAAACAATTAAAAAAACATAAATTATATTAATCAAAGTCATGCAATTTAAAAAAGTCGTTATTTTATCATTATTGTTCATTTTAGTAGTGGGTTACAGTGAACGGGGATTAGCAAATGATACATTGAGAATAGAGACCTACCTGAATTCTAAAAAAATTAAAGCTGAAAAAACGTTTGAAGGCATTTTTTATGCTATAAATACTGAGGGGGGGGGCGCACAGTTGAGGATTGGCGATTTTGTGAAGATCCGTTACGTCGGAAAATTATTGACTGGTCAGGTCTTTGACCAATCACCGAAAAACGAGGCATTTATTTTTCAATTGGGTTATGGTCAAGTGATAAAAGGTTGGGATATTCTTTTTCCTAAATTAAAAGTGGGAACAAAGACCACCTTATACATTCCTGCTGAGTTAGGCTATGGCAGTGAGGGGATAGGTACTATTATCCCAGCGAATACACCTTTGGTTTTTGACATAGAAATTGAAGCTGTGATGAATGCAAAGCAATACAACGACCAAATGAGGGAATTAGAGGATAGTGGTCGTAAAGAATTGTACAGGCAAGTAGAGGAGCGTTTCCTTGAAGATAAAAAGCAGATTAATGATTATGCCATTGCTCATAAGTTAAAAATGCAGCGTACAGAAAGTGGTATCAGTTATACTATCACAAAAGAGGGAAAAGGAGATAATGCTAAAGAAGGTAAAACGGTGGTGTTTAACTATGAAGGCTATTTATTGAATGATAAAAAATTCGGGGCAAGTAAAGAAAAGTTGCCTACTACCTTTAAGTTAGGTGAAAATAAAGTGATGGAAGGTTGGGAAGAAAGTTTTAAATTTTTCAGTAAAGGCAGTGAGGGCTATATCATTATTCCTACACGATTAGCCTATGATTCATTGATATCTGAAAATACGCAAGATGAAATGCCTGCTCATTCGGTACTCGTTTTTAAAGTGCAAGTTATTGATATTCAATGATTTAGTTACATTATTAGAGTTACAGTAAAAAAATAAGTGCTTGAGGTTGTTATACCCAAGCACTTATTATTCTTTTATAACAGCCGAAATTTTTTAATTGAGATTATTCAATTTAGTCTGAACCTCATCAACAACTTTTTTCTGAGTTTCTATTTTAACCTTCGTTTCTTCCTGTTGTTTCAGGTTCGTTTTGATATCTTCTTCAGCTTTTGCAATTTTTTTCTTATAATCCTCGATATCAGCTAATAGGTTGGCATTCTTTTTTTCAAGACTCTTTTGATCGCTTTCAAGCTTTTTTAATGCTTTTTGCTGGTCTTCGAGTTGAATTTTTGTTTGCTCTTTACTTACAGTGATGGCATAATTGAACATCATTTTCTCAGCTTCACTGTACTTGTCTTTAAAATCTTTAGAGTTGACATAAGCGCCGCCGAGGTCAATCCAAAGAGTAGCAGTAGTATTGTCATTGGTTTCGTTAAACTTCATGTACATATCTACTGTATTTCCGCCGCCAATGCCTGCAATCATGGCATTGTCAAGGAAATATTCATCATTCTTTTTGTCGCGTTTGTAATCGCCTTTGTATTGTTTGATGAAGTCTTTCCATATTTTTTCAGCAAATTTAGCGTTGGCTTTACTAAGGTTGACTGAAAGGCTGTTTTTAGTGCCCTGGCTCATAACTTTTTCAGTTTCAGAGATAAGGGATTGAGATTCTACACCTTTAGGTGTTAATTGAGCGAAAAATACTGAGGGGGTACTTAAAAATAATGTGAACAAGAAACTGAACTTTAGATTCTTCATAAATCAATAGTTTTAATTGTTTAGAAAAAAATGAATCGTATTTTTACATAGAGTTAAAATCTAAACTTTAAAAATACATTCCCAATAACAGCGATTTTTATAAAAAAGTGCATAATTTTTGGATAAGGTACTATATGCACTTATATTTTAACAGAAATTTACAAAACCGAAGCTAAAATTACTTTTAACTAATGAAATTTGCAAAGCTTATTGCTTCAATATTCTGCTTTATAATGGTTTCTACATTGAGGGGGCAAAATATTGAAAAGGCGAATGTTTACTATAAAGATGGCTATTATGCCAAAGCAATACCCATATATGAAGCTTCACTCAAGAAAAAATCCTCAGTTGTTGTTAAAAGTAAATTGGCTAATAGTTATCGAATATTGAATCAAGCGGATAAGGCATCGGTAATTTACCGCGAAATAATCTCAGATGATAAAGCTGAGCCAGTTGATTTTTTTAGATATGGTGAAGTCTTGATGATGCTCAGTCATTATGATTCAGCAAAAGTATATTTTGAGCATTTTAATTCAATCAGCCCTGAGGATGAACGCGGAGCGATGATGCTCAAGGCGATTGATAAAATGAAGGATATAGTACCCGCCATGATTAATGTCATCATTGAGCCTTTTAAACAAAATACGGATGCTGATGAAAATGTGCCTGTATTTTACAAAAACGGAGTAGCCTTCGCCACGGATAGGGAATCAGGATTCAAGATGTTTAAAGAAAAAAATAAGACAACTGGTCGCGAGTATTTTACTATATTTTATAGTGAAAAATTAGGAGATACGGCATTTGCGCAGCCTAAGGAATTATCTTCGTCTTTATCCGAAGTCAATAAAAATACGGGGAATATATCTTTCACTAAGGATATGAAATATGCTTTTTTCTGTCGGAATAGCAGTACTTCAAGTAAAAATGGTACGTATAATATGCAATTGTATTCGGGGGAAGCTAATAAGAAAGGCGGTTGGAAAAAGGTGAAATTGATATCTTTTTGCAATAATGAAAACAACTACATGTACCCCTCAGTATCGCCTGATGGTAAGCAGCTTTTTTTTGTGGCGGATAGAGGTGATGGCATAGGTGGTTTGGATATTTACGTTTCCAAAAAAACTAAAAAAGGGTGGGGCAAACCCGAAAACTTAGGCGATAAAATCAATACTCCCATGCACGAAGGGTTTCCTTATTTTTCGGAGCAAGGTAAATTGTACTTCTGTTCGAAAGGGCATGAGGGTTATGGTGGGTTTGATATATTTGTAACTTCACGCGATTCTATCACCGGCGAATGGTTGAAACCTCAAAACTTAGGGACACCGATAAACAGTGCTTACGACGATATTTCTATCTCATTTGCGGATAGTACATGGGGCGCATTTACGTCTAACCGGAGTGGACGCGGGGATGATGTTTTCTTTTTTAAAATAAAAAATCAATCTTTAATTTCTCCTACGGATACTTTGGCAACAAGTGCTCTAACTGCGGATAAAGTTAGTGGATTTACCTTCGATATAGAGTCCAGTAACCCTTATGTGGCAGATGCTATGGATTTAGAGAATGACCTCACTGATGTAGAAATTACGAAGCCTTCTGAAACCTATCTCAATAAAATTTATCAAGGGTTAGAGAGTGGTGCTTTGAGAGTCAATAGTAAATATATCGTCGAAAATATCCTTTTTGATACGACGGATACCACCAAATTGACAAGTGAAATGAAGGCTGAATTAGATAAATTGGCAGTATTCATGACTGAATATAGGAAAGTAATAGTCGAAATAGGTGCACATACTGAGGGGGTAGGCGATAGGAAAATATTGAAAGCTCATTCACAGAAATTAGCTGAAGCTATGGTTCAATATTTGATTGACAACGGAGTGAAAAGCAAACAATTAATGGCAAAAGGATATGGCAGTGTCAGACCTTTGAAAGATTGCCGTGAAGGAGGCTGCACCGCCGACGAAGATTTACAAAATCGCCGAATTGAACTAAAAATTTTGAAACTCTAATGCTTTTTAAAATTAAACTTTACTCTCGATAATTACTTTCGCATAAATACGTTAGGGAAACCATAGAAGTGTTCAGCCTTTTACGTGAAGTATTCGACAGTATTTTAGCTTAAAATACCTAAAACTGAACACTCTTAATACTTTCTACTATTTCAGTTTTAAATATTTTTAAAAGTAATCAATCAACTTTATGAAAAGGTTTTTTCTTTTTAATGCGCTAATCCTATTTTTTTTTAGCGCCCAATCGCAGACTTTTCCTCAAGGTAGTATGAGTTTTTCTGCAGGATATGGAGTTCTCTCTTATGGAAACATCGCTGTACGACTTATTGAGAATGAATTAAATTATAAGCCAACCAGTAAAGGTCCTTTTTATTTTAAAGGCGAATATGCTGTGGCTGATAATTTTACAGTGGGATTAAATGTGAATACTTCCAGTCTGTCAGCAACATTTAATGTGGATTCGGTAAAGTACACCGGTAATCTCAAATTCGGCTCAACAAGCGTCATATTGAGAGCAAATTACACTCTATCAGTGGCATCTGACAAAGGAGGTATTTATTTTGGAGTGGGGCTCGGCTATAAAAAAGCGAAATTGAGTTATTATGACGATAATCCTTACAAATCCTTGGACGGAAGCATCAATATACCCTTGCCTGTTACTTTTGAGGGGACGGTTGGATATAAGTATTTTATCACTGAAAATATAGGATTATATGCTGAAATGGGCATTACGAGGTCTTTATTTCAGATAGGTCTTACTTCTCGATTCGGAACAAATAGAGCAAAATAGTGAGCGAATTATTCGCTATTGGCGAATATGTTCAATAGCTTTGCAAGCGATTAAAGCCATTTATAGGCTTTAATCGCTTTTTAGTTAGTAGAAAATATCGAATTTTCTATATATTTTAATAAAAACCTGTATTTTTGACCAATTTTTAGAAAAGTGCTTAAATTTATGCACCTTTTTAATCATTGTATTAAAAATAATTCTTCTTTATTTTGGGTGTTTACTCTCAATGTAACCCCCTCAGTATAAGGCTTAAAATTATTTACTATAGATTTTCAAAAGTTTATTATTATCAATTTTAAATATTCTTGTTATGGCATTTGATATTAAAATGGTCAAGGCGTTTTATAAGGAGTACGCTAATAAAATAGAGGCGGCTCGTCAGAAATTAGGGCGTCCGATGACTCTATCTGAAAAAATTCTTTATGCACATTTGCATGAAGATTCACCGATGAAAGACTTCAAACGGGGTGGTGACTATGTTTTCTTTTCTCCTGACCGCGTAGCAATGCAAGATGCAACTGCTCAGATGGCGTTGTTGCAATTCACGACTTGTGGTCGTAAGAAAGTAGCTGTTCCTTCAACAGTTCACTGTGATCACTTGATTCAAGCAAAAGTAGGTGCTTCAGCGGATTTGCAACGTGCGGAGCTCGAAAACTCAGAAGTTTATTCTTTCTTGAGAGATGTTTCTAATAAATATGGCATTGGTTTCTGGAAGCCAGGTGCGGGCATCATTCACCAAATTGTTTTGGAAAATTATGCTTTCCCGGGCGGTTTGATGATTGGAACAGATTCACATACTGTAAATGCAGGTGGATTGGGTATGGTAGCGATAGGTGTTGGTGGAGCTGATGCTGTGGATGTAATGGTAGGTTTACCTTGGGAGTTGAAAATGCCTAAATTAATAGGTGTGAAGTTGACGGGTAAGATGAAAGGTTGGACTTCGGCTAAAGATGTGATTTTGAAAGTAGCGGGTATCCTGACTGTAAAAGGTGGTACTGGTGCTATTGTTGAATATTTCGGTTCAGGTGCGCAATCATTGTCATGTACTGGTAAAGGTACTATCTGTAACATGGGTGCTGAAATCGGCGCTACAACGTCCACTTTCGGATACGATAAAACAATGGAGCGTTACTTGAAAGCAACAGGTCGTGCTGATGTGGCGCGTTTGGCTAATAAAGCTAAAAAAGAATTGACGGGCGACCCAGAATGTTATGCAAATCCAGAGCAATATTTCGACCAAGTGATAGAAATTAACTTATCGAAATTGGAGCCACATATCAATGGACCATTCACGCCAGATTTGGCTTGGCCTATTTCAAAATTTGCGGCAGCTGTTAAAAAGAACGGCTATCCTCAGAAATTATCAGTTGGTTTGATCGGCTCATGTACCAATTCGAGCTACGAAGACCTTGACCGTGCGGCATCATTGGCTAAGCAAGCGGTTGCCAAAGGTTTGGTGGCTGGTTCTGAGTTTACAATTACACCGGGTTCTGAATTAATCCGTTACACTGTTCAAAGGGATGGTTTATTGGATTCTTTTGAAAAAATTGGTGGTGTGGTATTAGCGAACGCTTGTGGTCCTTGTATTGGTCAGTGGGCACGTCATGGCGCGGAGAAACAAGAGAAAAACTCAATTATTACATCTTTCAATCGTAACTTCTCAAAACGTGCGGATGGTAACCCCAATACACACTCGTTCGTAGCATCTCCTGAGATGGTAACAGCGATGGCAATTGCGGGTGATTTGACATTCAATCCATTGAAAGATACGCTCACAAACTCTAAAGGTGAGCAAGTGAAATTGGATCCACCAACAGGTCAAGAATTACCGCCTAAAGGTTTCGCTGTAGAAGATGCAGGATATTTGGAGCCAGCTAAAAGTGGCTCAAAAATTAAAATATCGGTTGATAAAAAATCTAAGCGTATTCAATTATTGAAACCATTTGTGCCTATTTCTTCTGCTGAAGTAAAAGGTATGAAATTGCTTATAAAAGCAAAAGGAAAATGTACAACTGACCACATCTCAATGGCTGGTCCTTGGTTGGAGTTCCGTGGGCACTTAGAGAATATTTCTAATAACTGCCTAATCGGAGCTATTAACTTCTTTAATGACCAAGCTAATAAGGTATTGAACTCGGTAAAAGGAGAATATTTAGGTGTACCTGATTCAGCAAAAGCATATCAAAAAGCAGGTATTGGTACTATCGTTTTCGGTGAAGAAAACTATGGCGAAGGCTCAAGCCGTGAGCACGCAGCTATGGAGCCACGCTTCTTGGGTGTAAAAGCAATCGTTGTGAAATCATTCGCTCGTATCCACGAAACGAATTTGAAAAAGCAAGGTATGTTGGCGCTTACTTTTGCTGATACTGCTGATTATGAAAAAATTCGTCAAGATGATACAATTGATATTGAAGGTTTAGATTCTTTCACAGCTGGTAAAAACTTGAAGATTGTATTGAATCACTCTGATGGCTCAAAAGAATCATTTGAAGTGAAACATACATATAATTCTCAGCAAATCGAATGGTTCCATTCAGGTTCAGCATTGAACAAAATTCGTAAAGATTTAGGTATGTAATACTGGATTTATCCATTTTAATACAATAAAAGCCGTTTTGGGTTTACCTAAAACGGCTTTATTTGTACCCAAAAGCCTCATTTTAACTGATTTTGCAACAATACTTCATCAAATGAGTTTATTCTATGACAAAAACAAACGGTTTCTAAAATAATTATGCATCTTTGCATCTTTAAAATTTTTAATTTTTTAAATTCATAAATAATATGAAAGGTACAGTAAAGTTTTTCAATGAATCAAAAGGATTTGGTTTCATTACAGATGACTCAAACGGCGAGGAAATATTTGTTCATGCTTCAGGCTTAATCGACAAAGTTAAAGAAGGTGATAAAGTTACTTACGAATCTGCGCGTGGTAAAAAAGGAATGAATGCAGTTGATGTAAAGTTGGCGTAATCATCCTTTGTCAAGCTCAAAACACTCTCTACTTTTTAAATACTTTCAAAAAAAATAATCAAACAAGATATATTCTCGCAAAAGTATTTTTAATTTAGTATTTCCACTCCAACTTTGTGATTCACTATCCAATGGGGCATTTCGGTTGAATAAACCAAATGCCCCATTGTTTGTAGATAAACAAGCCCACCCCTCAGTATAGAATGAAGTTCCGCTCAATTAAACTCTTCTCTTTAAAAATTATACTATCGAACGGAATTATGCACATTTATAAGCTCGAAAATAATTTTATGTAAAACTGAAAATATTTTTACCTTTAAATCGTACTTTTAAAAATCACAATACTATGGTAATCAGTATTAAAAACCTTCATAAAAGCTATGGCTCCAACCACATACTGAGGGGTATCAATTTGGATGTCGAGCCCGGTAAAATTATCGGTTATATTGGACCTAACGGCGCGGGCAAAAGCACAACTATCAAAATTTTAACGGGTATTATCCCAGATTTTGAGGGAGATGTCAGTGTTTTAGGCATGGATGTCCGTGAAAATCCAATAGATGTAAAACGGCGAATCGGGTTTATTCCCGAAAACGCTATGCTTTATGAGTCCCTTACCCCCATCGAATATCTGACTTTCATAGGTCAACTGCACAGCCTGCCCGTGGAGGATATCACTCGAAAATCGCAAAATCTCCTACAAGTCTTTGGTCTATATGATGTAAAAGACAACCGAATGACCACCTTTTCAAAGGGGATGCGCCAAAAAGTGTTGCTTATATCAGGCATGATTCACAATCCTGAAATTATATTTTTAGATGAACCGCTTTCGGGCTTGGATGCTAATAGCGTGATTTTAGTGAAAGAGATATTGATGAAACTAAAAGAAGAAGGTAAAACCATTTTTTATAGTTCTCATATCATGGATGTGGTTGAAAAAATCTCTGATAGGATTGTCTTAATTGATAAAGGTTGGATTATTGCCAACGGCAGTTTTGATGAATTACAAGCATCGTCAAAATCCTCCTTAGAAGAACTTTTTTCTAAAATGACAGGTAATCAAGAGACGGATAAAAAAGCCAATGACTTTTTAGATGCTTTAAAATACTAATTTCAGAATGGAAAATATACTTATAAAATTCATCGGATTATTCAGGAAACTGTACGAATCAGCGGGTATAAATTTCGACCAATTACAGGCTATTGTGCGGACTAAACTCATGATGGACAATAGACGCGGCAGCGCATCTTTTATTCAAGGACGTTATCAGAGTAAAGAGTCAAATTCCAAATTTTTATTTGTTTTAATCCTGTATGTTCTTTTGGGTGCTATTACCTCTATTTTTATGGGTATAGGAGGCTTATTAGGAATAGCCATAGTCCATTCTTTTATCTTAACGTTTTTGTCCTTGACACTGGTGAGTGATTATTCATCTGTTTTACTTGACACAGCGGATATGTCCATTTTGATGCCTCGCCCAGTTGATAGCAAAACCTTATTTGCTGCGCGATTAACGCATATTTCACTCTATGTAGGGCTTATTACTTTAGCGATATCGTTCGTACCAATGATAGTGGCAGGCGTTAAATATGGGATGATAGGATGCATTATATTCTTTATTTCTGCTTTGTTGATGGGCATATTTGCTGTTTTTTTTACCAGTTTGGTATATCTCTTACTTTTCAGATTTACGAGTGAAGAACGTTTGAGAGATATTATCAACTATGTGCAAATAGGGATGGCAATCTTTTTTTATGCTGGTTCTCAAATATTTCCAAGACTTTTTCGGTTTGGTGATTTTAAAAATGTAACTAATGATTATCACTGGTGGCATTATTTACTTCCGCCTATGTGGATGTCCGCTCCACTCGATGCTTTTATCCATAACACTTTTGATGTACATCATTTAATACTCACAACTGAATGTTTTGTGATGCCAATAATGGGTTTGTGGATAGTAAATCGCTATTTTTCACCGTATTTTAATGAAAAATTGGCTATTTTATCCACTGATACTGAGGGGGTAAGAGTTGAAAAAAAGAATGAAACCCAAAAGCAAAAAGCCACTTCCGATAGCTTAATATCTCGTATTGCTGCCTTTATTGCCTCATCGCCCGTTGAAAACGGAGCGTTTAACTTTGTGTGGTATCAATTAGGGAGAGATAGAAAATTGAAATTGCGCTTGTATCCACAAATGGCTTATAGTATTGTCATGCTCGTTATACTTTCACTTCCGTTTATTGATAAAAACGACTTTCACGGCGCTTTAAAAGAGGCAGCTGAATCCAAAATCTACTTAATGTATATTTACTTAGGCACTTCAATGATATTAGGTGCTATGCAAATGATTGCTTATAGTGATGACTATAAAGCAGCTTGGATATACTATGCTTTACCAATTGAAAAGCCGGGAGAAATACTTTTAGGTACTCATAAAGCCCTGATTATGCGTTTTATGACCCCTATTTGCGTAATTGTTTCTATTTTTTTATTATTTGTCTGGGGATATGAAATTGTGGATGATTTGGTATTCGGGTACGCGAATGTTTTAATTATTTCTTTAATAATCGCTACCGAAGGTAGGATTTATTATCCTTTTTCAGAAGCGTTGAGTGGACAAACGGATTCTGGTAATTCAGCGAGAGGGTTTATGACGCTCTTCTTTTTTGGAATTATCGGCGGTATTCATTATGTCTGCACATTTGTACCATACTTGATTTTAGGATTGATACCCGTTCAGCTTTTCATAGTTAGATATTTATTGAAAAAATATAAAAATATACCCGATCGCTTTATTTCATCGGCTTATGAGTGAATTTTTCCTCTAAATCAAAGTACAAATTATAATGACTACTGCATTTCGGGTTAAAAGCTGCTTGACAATTAGGGCAAATGGCGTCGCTTTTTAAATATTCATTTATCGTTAATTCATGCTCACACACGCCACAAAGGATGGCTAAAGTATCCAATTCTTCCTTTTCCCAAATTTGAGGTGCGTGACCCGCTTCTTCTTCATGACAAGAGAAACAGGGATAATATTCATGGCAGCACTTGAATTTGATGGCAATAATATCCAAATCTGAGTGATAATGCACGCAACGTGTCTGATTATCAACGGTCTTGCCTTCTATTTTTTTCATTTCACAAATTTATAGTAAAAATGGTTTTTAAGATGTTTTTATTGAAAATACTGAGGGGGTATAATTTGAAAGTTGAACTAAACGTTTTTATTTAAAAACTAAATGAAAACCCTTTCCCTAATCCTCTTTATTCCTTTTTTACCTTCTTTTCATGCTTTTGAAAGTGAAATAAAGGAATCCATTACTGTTTTAAAAAAGCAAAAACGGACTATAAACGAGATTAAAAATACGTCTTCAGCAGCCAATAACGAGGCTTTGGCAATTGTTTTTCCCGAAATGATTCGGTGGTCAACTTTTAAGGATTTTATTGAAACGACAGCACTCGAAACGGTGTATGTATCGAATGGAAAATCAACGGTGGATTTCAGTATTGGCTGTTTTCAAATGAAACCCAGTTTTATAGAAGATCTTGAAAATTATATTGCACAACACCCCTCAGTACAAAGCCTCGATTTTATAGTTTTAAAAGATAAAACGCTTAAGGAATGTCGAGCAGAGCGCATAAAAAGGCTTAAAGATTGGGCTTGGCAAATTCGCTATGCGCATGTTTATTGGGCGGTTGCGAATGATGTTTTTAAAAATAAAATATTCAAAAACGCTACAGAACGGGTTCGTTTTTATGCCACAGCATATAATTATGGTTTTCTGAAACCGATTGAAGACATTGAAAAATGGCAAGCTAAAGTGGCATTTCCATATGGATTACAATATAAAGGTACTCAAGTGGCCTATTCAGATTTATCAATTGAGTTTTTAGAAAAATACGCCAAGGAATTTTAACAAAAAAAATAAGAGCCAATGGATTCCACTGGCTCTTAATTTTGTGCACATACTTGAAAAGCACACTAATTATTTTAACTTTTTTTCAAAGAAAGGTTTTGCAATTTTTTTATCCAAAAGCACAAAAAACAAAATGACGTTTACCACGATAAAGCCATTAATCAAGAAAGGATTCACTAAGAGCGATAGAAAACCTTCGTTTTCAACAGTATTAGAGCTGTGACTCGGTGTTGAAACGGTTGAAAAAAGCTTGACCAATAATAGTGAAAGCATCACCATTGCGGCTAAATATATGGCTGGACTTTTGTCCTTTTTGGTATCTAATTTCTTGATTTGAAGCACATTATCAATGACATTTTCTGTAAAACGCATGGAAGGAACCTCCAAATCGAGCTTCAATAAATGTTGCTCAAGGAAAGCGTATTGCTGAAACTCAGCTTTGTACTCTGAGTCAGTGAGCAATAATTGATTGTGTTGCTGTAAAATTTCGGGACTTGCCAAGCCGTCAATTACTTCCCACATTTGTTCTTCTGATAATCTTTCCATTTTTAATTTGTTCTATTTTTATTCGTATTTCGTGTATTGTTTATCGTATTTCGAAACACGATAAACGACACACGTTTTTTACAAAAGGCTTTGCGTTTCGCCTTTGAGCATATCCTGCATCACATCTGCCAAACGTTTGCGAGCGCGATGCAATTTTACTTTTACAGTATTGGTTTCAATACTGACAATTTCAGCGATTTCCTCAAGTGAATGTTCTTTTAAATAAAAGAGTGTAATCATTGTAACATCATCAGCCGATAATTGTTTCAAAGCTTGTTGAATATAAAATCGTTGTTCTTTGCGTTTCAGGTTTTCTGTTGAGTCTCCCCCCCTCAGTAAATGAGCCTCTTGGGAGGGATTATCGATGTTTTCGGTTTGGATTTTTTTCTTTTGCTGAATCGTCAAAGCGGCATTAATAATAATCCGATAAAACCACGTTGTGAATTTTGACTCTCGATTAAAATTAGGTAACGCATTAAAAGCGCGTACAAAGGCATCTTGTGCAGCTTCTTCTGCATCCTCGCGGCTATTCAGTATGCGGTACGCGAGCGTAAAAGCATAGTCTTTATGCCGATTTACTAACTCGCGATAGGCAGGTGTTTCACCCTTCAGTATGCGATTTATGAGCAATATGTCTTTGTCCTCAGTTGTCTTCACGTTATTTTAGATAGGTGTTTTTATCATTAGGTTACAGGCATATTGATTTTCTTTTAAAATATTTAATTGGTATTGCGATGTTCTATTAGAATATCTCAATATCCCAATATCCCAATATCAGTAAACATCATCCTGAATTTATTTTAAAATTATTTTCGCAGACGCTGTAACCTGTTTTTAGAAAGCCTTGTCATATTGGCAGAACGAATTTCGTTGGGTGTTTTAAAGTTAAAATAAATTCTTAACAATTTAAAAATATAAATTATGGATCCGAGAGTATTAGCCTTGATGATTCCAATAGTAGGGATTGTGAGCTTCTTTACAATGATAGTTTTTGTCCGCCGTTACGAAAATGTGGAAAGAATGGCGATGATAGAGCGTGGTATGCACCCCAAAGATTTTAGAAAAAAAAGAGACCCTTATAGAGCCTTGCGCCTATCTTGTACGGCTATGGGTATAGGTATAGGTATATTTGTAGGCAATTTAGCGTTTAAAGGCTTCAATTCGGAACCTATTGTTCTAGGTTTTACGATAATGCTGGGGGCTATTGGTTTATTTTTAGGTTATATGATTCAGTATGGCTTACAAACTGAAGCTCGCAAAAAAGGGATTGAAGAAAAATCAGAAATCGGCGACGATGAATATTTATAAGTGTTGAGCTTTTTAGAAAATAGTATTTTCATTTAAAAATATAAGCTGCGATGTTAACCAAGCCGTATCTAATCACGATACATTGTTAATATCGCAGCTTTGTTATTTTTAAGGATGCTGCCTCTTGATTTTTTTATAAGTAGGCGTAAAGAAATAATCGTTGCTATCGTCGGGCTATAAAATGTGAAAAATGCGGAGCATAGCGGAGTATTTTTCACATTTTATAGAACCGACTTTAAAAGATAGCAGCGATTATTTTAGCCCAACTACTTATATTAAAATGATTTCAAAAAAATAATACTATTTTTAGTTTGGCGCGGATATTTATTTGAAAAAAAATATTATATCGGTTTTAAATCAAGTGAAATATTTTATTTTTAAAGTAAGGTTAAAATTAGATTTTTATATCTTGAATTGTCGAAATTTCCATTATTTGGATGGGAGGGCAGTAAAATCAAAGTATTAAATTTTAGTTAAAAAACAAATTTTATTCGGCAATATCTTGTAAAATACTGAGGGGGTACGTATATTTGTATTGAAATGAAAAATTCGATTACGACATATTATCTCATATCTTCTATCGAGCGTCAAATTCGACCGCTGCGACCAAGTCGTATTCCGCCACGCGTGAGCGTGAAATAACTACCCAATCCGGTAAAAGTTCGCCAGGCGAGCTACCGTACAAGTCTCAGATTCAATTTCCCTAACCGTTCGATTACCCATTGGTGTAAATACCATCTATATTTCTGCACGTTATTTGCATGATGCATTTAATGGCTCACTATAGATGACGTTTCACCGAAAATGTAGTCAGTATATCAAAGTAATTTCATTTTTTAAAATAATCTTTTTTAACAATAATCCCGATTGTCGGGTTAATTCTTTTTAAAAGAAAAATGGATATTCAGCAAAAAAACGCTCTAAAAGATTTTATAATCGTTACTGCTAACGAATCTCATGCCCCTTATGCACAACAAATTTGTGATTTGATTGAAGAGTCTGCTCGTGTGCGAGGCACAGGTATCGCTAAACGTGACCCTAATTATATTAAGAAAAAATTAGTTTTAGGTAACTCCGTCGTCGCTTTTGATGGCGATAGATTAGTCGGTTTCTGTTACGTGGAATCGTGGGGTCACGGCAATTATGTTTCTAACTCAGGTCTGATTGTTGATCCTGAATACCGCAAACATGGTTTGGCTCGTATGATTAAAAAGGAAGCTTTTGACTTGGCGCGTAACCTTTACCCTGATGCTAAGGTATTTGGTATCACCACGAGTGGTCCGGTCATGAAAATCAATACTGAATTGGGTTATATGCCCGTACCTTTTGCTGAATTGACTCAAGACGAGGAGTTCTGGAAAGGCTGTAGCAGTTGCCCTAATTACGCAATTTTACAAGCAAAAGAACGTAAAATGTGCTTGTGTACGGGTATGCTCGCACCTTCAAAAAATGAAGAATTAAAAATGAAATTGGATTTGAGTAACCAAATCATTAATAATAAAAAAGTAGAGCAAAAGGCTATTTTGCAAACAACTGCTCAAGCGGTGGCAAAACCTGTGGAAGACTATAAAGAGTTCAAAACCGTGCGCTTTGCCACGGATTTCTTTTATTGTAGAGCGGAACTCCAGTTCCGTTTAAAAATAAAAAACGGAACTGGAGTTCCTACTTAACCTATGAAAGAATTAATTGAAGAGCTCAACGCTTTAATCGAAACAACAACTAAAGTATGGGGTGCCATTCCTAAATCCAGTTGGTTTTATAAGCCACAACCTGAAAAATGGTCGAAATCGGAGGTTGCAGGGCATTTGGTGGATTCAGCCATGAATAATATTCAGCGTTTCATCCGTGCGCAATACGAAGATGCTCCCAATCTTTTTTACAATCAAAATGAGTGGGTTCGCTTGAACCATTACGAAACCGTTGAAAAAGAAGATTTGATTCTCCTATGGTCATTGCTCAATCGCCAAATCAGCCGCATTTTTAAAAATATTCCAACCGAAAATCTCGAATTACCTTGTCATTTTAAAGTAGATGGTCAATTACAAATCGTAACTTTGCGGTATGTCATTGAGGATTATGTGGCGCATTTGAAACATCATTTGGGGCAGATTACTGAGAGGTAGGTCTTTTTAATATTAATATTTAAATTATGAAAACATCTATACACTTTTTTTTGATTGTACTGAATTTGTTATTTTCAATTCAATTAAAAGCACAAAAAAGAGACACTTCTATATATAAAGTTTTGGGTAAAAATGGCGATTCACTCGAGGTATATGAAGTTAATCCTCAATTCCCTGGAGGAACACAAGAATTGTTTAAATTTTTAGCCAATAATATCCGATATCCTGCTAATGCAAAGAAAAATGGAGCAAAAGGCATAGTATATATATCTTTTAAAGTTGATATTGATGGAAGTATTAAAAATGTCATGTCAAAGAAAATCGATAAATATTGTTTCAGCACTCCAAAAGAACGAAAAAAAGAGGAGAAATTACCTGATACTGTTTATCAAGAACTTATAGACGAATGTATTAGACTTATAAAATCTATGCCTAAATGGTTACCAGGTATTCAACAGGGAAAACCTGTGGGTGTTGTTTTTACTCTACCCATAAAATTTAAGTTAGATTGAGATTTAGATTACCTAACTTTTGAAGTCAGATTACTGAGGGGTAGGTTATAATAGATTTTTAAATGATAACGAATGAAATCATCATAAAGCTTATCAATATTACGATTGACCAAGCTGAATTCTTTTTAAAAGATGCTAAAGAGTTTTATCCATTTGCAACAGTTTACACTAATAAAGCTGAATTTAAACCCATTTCAATATACTTAGAAGAGAATAATCCAAAATCAAATATAGTTTTAGACGAGCTTGAAAAAGGGATTATTGCAGAGTTCAGAAAAGGGAATTATTTAGCTGTTGCATTAGGTTCTGATGTGTATTTAAATATTGAAAATAGGAAAGTAACTGCTATTGAAATAAAATACGCAGATGCGGGTGAATCTATAAATGTCTATATACCATATTATTTTACTGAAAATAAAGAACTTATTTTAGAAGATTCTTTTACTCAATTAGGGACTTTTAAATTAAAATAGTTGCTTGATTTTCAATAAAT
>JANPHO010000675.1:0-9927 GCA_031424515.1 Saprospiraceae bacterium | reverse complement strand
CGGGTAGTAAAGCGTTCAGCAATTTTTTCAGCCGTCCCTTTATAGTCCTCAGTGTATTCCGAAAGTCTTGTTTGGATACCCAAAGAGTGAAAAAAGTCCTCTGTTTTTAAAATAGCCGCTTGTGCTTTCTCATCAACCGACCCCTCAGTAACGCCCCAAATGCGCTCGGCATATTGTGCTAATTTTTCTTTTTTAGATTCAAAATTATATCTATAATGGCTCGGAGCAATGATACTCAAAGTCCGTGCGTGGTCAATGCCATACATTGCCGTCAACTCATGACCCATCGCGTGCACCGCCCAATCATTGGGAACGCCTTTTTGAATCAAACCATTCAAAGCCATCGTGCAACTCCACATAAAATTAGCGGCTGCCGTATAATCTGACGGGTCTTTCATGATTTTAGGCGCGATTTCAACCAGCGTTTGCATGATACTTTCCGCAATTCTATCTTGTAATATTGCCCCGATTGGGTAAGTCATGTATTGCTCCAAAACGTGGGTAAAAGCATCTGTGATGCCATTCGCTAATTGCCTTTCTGGAATAGATTTCACTACTTCGGGGTCTAAAATTGAAAACTCTGGGAACAGACCAGGTCCGCCCATGCTCAATTTTTCCTGCGTTTCAGCCCGTGTAATCACCGAACCTGAGTTCATTTCAGAACCCGTAGCGGGCAATGTCAATACGCACCCGAAAGGCATTCCTTTTTCAGTGCGAATGTTTTTAGCTAAAATATCCCACGGCGTGTCGCCCGTGTACAATGCCGCAGAGGATAAAAACTTAGTGCCGTCTATCACTGAACCGCCGCCCACAGCCAATAAATAATCAATATTTTTTTCCTTGATAATTTTCAGCGCATCCATTAAAACGGCATATTCAGGGTTGGCAGGAATACCACCAAATTCTATGACATTGAAGTCTTTTAAAGCCGTTTTCACTTGCTCATAAATACCATTGTGCATGATACTGCCGCCGCCATAAAGCATAAGCACATTTGACTGAGGGGGTATCTCTTTGGCAATGCAAGCGATTTGCCCTTTTCCGAAAATGATTTTAGTCGGGTTTTTAAATTCAAAATTTAACATAGCCTAATTTGTTTTTTTAAAAGATAGTTTGATTTTTACTTTAAAATTTGTGATAAACGCCAATACTTTAACCCCAAAAGTACCTTTTTGTTTTAAATTTTATCATTTAAACAGTTTAAAACGCCATCTATTTTACCGTTATTTTCTATTAAAATTTCTGACATTATCTTATCTTTACCGAAAGCCCATTTTTCAAAATCAACAAGTAAAATAAATATGAGATTACTCCTAAATGCCTTTTTAACGATGGTATCCCTCGCTGAAATCCATGCCCAAAGCAACTATGTTAAGATATACGAAGGCGCAATTCCGAACTCAATACCTGCCGAAAATATCCAAAAAACGGAGATAAATCAGTGGAAAGTACAATTTACCACCAATATTTCAGAACCCACGATGGCACGTTTCGACCCTCCAGCGAACATTAAAAATGGTACTTCGGTGGTTATATGCCCCGGCGGTGGCTACGGTGGCGTAGCGGATGACCATGAAGGCACAGCCGTTGCTAAAAAACTGAACGAGTGGGGCATTACAGCTTTCGTTTTGAGATATCGAATGCCCTCAACGCGTACGATGATAGACCCCTCAGTAGGACCCCTTCAAGATGCCCAACAGGCGATTCGTATCGTTAGGCAAAATGCTGCAACATGGAAATTGAACCCCAATCGCATTGGCGTTATGGGTTTTTCAGCGGGTGGTCACTTGGCTTCAACGGTGGGTACGCATTTCCAAACCAAAGCTGACCCCTCAATAAAAGACACGTTTTCGGTGCGTCCAGACTTTATGGTGCTCGGTTATCCTGTTATCAGTTTTAAAACGGAATTGACTCATAGCGGCTCACGCACCAATTTAATCGGTGAAAATCCCGATTTCCAAAAAATATACGCTTTCTCCAACGAGGAACAAGTCACGGCTGAAACACCGCCGACTTTTTTAGTCCATTCTGCTGATGATGATGCTGTGAATGTAGAAAACAGCATTAATTTTTACAAAGCCTGTTTAAAAAATAAGGTTGTAGTTGAAATGCACCTTTATCCCAAGGGCGGTCATGGTTACGGCATGAGCAACCCCACCACTAAGGATAAATGGATGGATAGGCTTCAAAATTGGATAGATAGCTTGGGCTATTTAAAGAAATAATCATTAAAAAAACTCTACAACATGAATGTCTATAAAAAACTCATTTTAGCTGCTCTGGTCATCATTGGCTTTTCAGCTTTTAAATTCGATAATGCACCCATGAAAATTGTTTTCTTTGGCGATTCTATCACTCAGCAAGGAGTTGGGACTGGTGGTTACATTGATAAAATGAAAGCCATGCTTGAAAAACAAGGCGTTAAAGACAATTATCAACTCATCGGGGCGGGCATTGGCGGCAATAAAATCTATGATTTATATTTGCGTTACGAGGAAGATGTTTTGGTGCATAATCCCGACGTGGTGTTGATATGGGTCGGCGTGAATGACGTGTGGCATAAATCCTCTTTCGGAACGGGTACAGATGCCGATAAATTTGAAAAATTTTACGTGACTTTGATTAAAAAACTGCAATCAAAAGGCATAAAAGTAATAGTAGCCACGCCCGCAGCGATTGGTGAACGCACCGATTTTTCAAACCAACAAGACGGAGATTTGAACCGTTATTCGCAAATTATCCGCGATATTGCTGCCAAATACGATTGCAGGGTGGCGGATTTTAGGAAAGAATTTTTAAAATACAATCTTGAAAAAAATCCAACCAATAAAGAGGCGGGCATACTGACAACGGATAGAGTGCATCTCAACGAAGCGGGCAATCAGTTAGTCGCGGATATTTTAATGAAACTCATGATTAAGTAAAAAATTATTTTAAATATTAAACATCAATTATTTATGAAAATAGTCAAATTAACGTACACTCTCTTATTAGGCATTTGCACTTGTGCACTCTTCGCTCAAGACCCGACTTTAGTAAAACCTGAACAAACGGAATTTTATGAACCGAAAGTCAGAAAAGTAGATGCTGCTGCTCAAATAGGCAATGCCCCTTCTGACGCGATAGTTCTATTTGATGGTAAAAATTTAGACAAGTGGGAACGCGCCGATAGCGCTGTTCATGGTACGCCAGCGGGTTGGAAAGTCAACCCAGATGGTTCTATGACCGTTGTGCCAAGAACCCGCAACATCCGCACAAAGCAAGAATTCAATAGTTTTCAACTGCATATTGAGTGGAAATCACCCGTTGAGCCCGCTACACGCCAAGGTCAAGGCAGAGGCAATAGTGGTATTTTTTTACAAGGCCGCTATGAAGTACAAGTCTTGAACAGCCGTGAAAGCGAAACGTATGTGAATGGTCAGGCAGGAAGTATTTACAAGCAAACGCCCCCGATGGTAAACGCTTGCCGTAAAGAAGGGGAGTGGAATGTGTATGATATTATCTATACGGCTCCAACTTTCCGAAAAAACGGTACAGTTGAAAAACCAGCATACGTAACGGTTATTCACAATGGTATCATCGTTCAAAATCACTTTGAAATTCAAGGGACTACAGAATACATCGGCACCCCAAAATGGATCGCTCACGGCAAAGGCCCTATCGAGTTGCAAGACCATAGTAATGAGGTGAGCTACCGCAATATTTGGATTAGAGAATTGTAGTATGGGTTTTTAGTTTGTCATGTTTGATGTTTAGATTAGAACGAAGAGTACCTCAAAACACCAAACACGATAAACTAAAAACATCCTTTTAAGGGTATTTAACCCCTTTTTTCACATATTTATCCAACCAGCCGTCCATTTCATAGAGCATGTGCAGCAGCGACTCCTTGGCTGTGTAACCATGACTTTCATAAGGTAAAAGGACAAAACGCACCGTTGCGCCCATACCTTTCAAAGCGTTGTAATACCGCTCACTTTGCAGTGGAAAAGTACCCGTATTATTATCCGCTTCACCATGCGTCAGAAGCAATGGGGTTTTCATTTTATCGGCATTCATAAACGGTGACATGGTGTTATATACTGAGGGGGCCTGCCAATACGTGCGTTCTTCGGCTTGAAATCCGTTGGGCGTCAAAGTACGATTGTAAGCACCGCTGCGGGCAATACCCGCTTTGAAAAGATTGCTGTGTGTTAAAAGATTCGCCGTCATAAATGCACCATACGAGTGCCCACCTACGCCCACGCGGGCAGAATCCACTACACCCAATTTTACGCCTTCATCAATAGCCGCTTTTGCGCCCGCTACCAACTGCTCCACATAGGTATCATTTGGCTCTTTATCACCCTCGCCCACGATGGGAATGGAAGCATTATCCAAAATGGCATAACCCATCGTCACAAATGCGGCTGCACCCCAATAACTAATGCGATTGAACGTGTGCGGAGAACCTGAAATTTGACTTGCAGCATCCTTACTTTTATATTCTGTTGGGTATGCCCAAAGGAAAGTAGGCAGTGGGCCATCTGATTTTTTATAACCCACAGGCAAATATAGCGTAGCCGTGAGATCAACACCATCAGCCCGTTTGTAGCGTAAAACTTGCTTTTGAACACCTTTAAGTTGCGGATAAGGGTGCGGAAAAGCCGTTATTTGAGTCAAAGGATTTTCACCTTTTTTGGCATAGACATTTCTGATAAAATAATTCGGATTTTCTTCTTGCGATTCGCGAGTAGTCAAAATTAAGCCTTTTTCAGCATTAATGATGCTAATAGGTCGCTCAAAATACGGTGCTTCCGAGCGCCACACCCGCTTGGTTTCCTTCGTTTTTAAATTTAAAACATCCACAAATGGGCGGTCACCTTCAGCGGATGCACCCGTGCCCGTCATCATTACTTCATTGTTTTTATTGATGTCCAAAACGTATCTACCATATTGATTTTTCGTCAACTCGGGATCGCCCGGGTCACCATAACGGTCTTCCGATGAACGGTCAAATAAAACATACCCCTCAGTAGGATTGCTTGGATTCACGACTTGAGTCACCTCTTTGCGCTTTGCCCACCACCTTTCACTTACCAAAGCCATTTTATCCGTTCCCCACGTGATATCTGAAAACCTCAATTTTGAACTATAAAAGAGTTTCGGTTCATTGTTAAAAGGCGCATCCGAGGTAAAAACTTTATCTCTTACTTCCACCTTTGTTTTAGGATTGCCGCCATCCTGCGCTTCTACCCAAACCGCCGTTGCCGCCACATCGTCGCGCCAATCGTAAGCACGCGGATAAGGTGAAGTCCCGTCGCGCTCAAAAGTAGAGTTTTCGTTCAACGGATTGTCCACGAGCATTTTCACTAAACCACCATTGGCATCATAAATATCGACTTTGCGTGGAAAGCTATTGAGCGTAACGAGGTACGAAAATGGGCGGTGCAATGTCTGAATCATCACATATTTACCATCGGGAGAAGGGCGTGCTGAAAGAATAATGCCCGATGTGCCAATGTTTTTTGTTTCGCCTTTTAAGCTAACTTTCACTATTTGAGCAGTGGTGTAATATTCAAAAAGCCTTTCGTCACCCGGATTTTTTAATAAATCTTGATAGGTCGGCGCTTGGGCTTTTTTACCCAAATTTTCTTGAACCGTGGGTCCAACAGGTGTACGGTTGACCACAGGCGCATTGCCTCGGCTGCTTGGAATCGCTTTTACGAGCATTGATTTGCTATCCGATAACCACGAAATAGGTAAACCCGTGGTTGCATTAAGCGCTAAATCAGTCACTTTTGAAGCGGAGGCAGTGGCTACATCAATGACGTACAATTCTATTTTATTATCCGTAGTTTGAGTAAAAGCAATTTTTGTCTCATCGGGCGACCATGAAACGTTGCCATACTGAGGGGGTGTCGTATTGGGCAAGTTTTTAACAACAATATCCGTTTTTTCACCCAATTTCCTTAATTTAAAATTATTAAGATATTGCTGGCGGCTTGCCCCATTCGTAGCAGGATTCATGCGCAAACCTGCCAAACGCAGCTCAGGCTGCGATAATTCAGCAATGGTTGGCAAATCCGAACGCTCCATGATGAGCATCCATTTGCCTTTTGAGTCCACACTCACGTTAGGCGTGGAGGGAGCATTCACTAAATCGGCTAATGGCTTGGGTGGTGTTTGATAAGTCAAAACATCTTGAGCCGATAAGGATATTGAAAGAGTGGTTAAAACCAACACTAAGGTAGATTTTAGGCGATTCATTTTCAATTATTTTTATTTAAAAAACAGGTTTGATTGCCTGCAATTTTAATAAAATGAATCGTTATTTTAAGCTATTTTCATGCTTTTTAGATGAAAGAGCGTATGGTGTGGTTGAAATGTGTATTTTTTAATCTTTTAAAATATCCTTACTTGTTCTATAAGCTGTTCCTTTAAAAAGAGCGACTAAATCGCCCGCTTTGTTTTGAATTTTCACCTCATAAACACTCGTTTTATTGCCCAAATAAAGTTCTTTTGCTTGGATATCGAGCCTTTCGCCCACATTAGCAGCTCTTGTAAAAGTGATAGAAACATCCAAAGCCACCGCAAGACGACCGTGCGAATTGCAGGCAAACGCAAACGCCGAATCCGCAGAAGAGAAGAGAACACCACCGTGAACAGTTTCAAAACCATTACACATGTCAGCTGTCGGTGTAAAATGCAAATGGCACCCCCCCTCAGTAATTTCGTCAATTTCAAGACCTAACCACTTTGAAAAAGCATCCTTTTCAAGCATTTTATGGAGAATTTGTTGCGATTTGTTCATTTATCAGCTTTTAAACAATTTAAGTAGGCTCTTCTTCTTGCAAGTTAATTTACACAAAATATACTTTTAATGCGATTCTTTGGCTTAATTTACTTTATTTTTACAAGAGTAAGTTGGGATTTTATTCTTAAATAAACATAATCACAATTATATCTGAATTAGGATTTTGGAGATTTTATCGGATTTAATAGGATTTTTTTCATGTGGACCTGGAGTTCCGCTTTACATAAATAACAGCCTCTAATTGAAAACTATGGACTTTTACAAACAACTTTTTAAGAACAATCATGATTGGGTTGATAAAAAAACAGCTCAAAATCCTCATTATTTCACAGAATTAGCTTCGGGTCAAAAGCCGCCAATGCTCTACATTGGTTGTTCTGATAGCCGCATTCCACCCAATGAAATGACGGGAACTTTACCGGGTGAAGTGTTCGTACAGCGCAATATCGCCAATATGGTAGTGCATACTGATATGAATTTATTGAGTGTTTTAGACTACGCAGTCAACGTTTTGGAAGTTAAGCATGTAATAATAGCAGGGCATTATGGCTGCGGCGGGGTAAAAGCTGCCATGAGTAACGGGCAATATGGCATTATTGATAATTGGCTGCGGCATATCAAGGATGTATATCGGATTCATCAAGATGAATTGGAGAATATTGAAAATTTGGATACTCGTTTGGATAGGTTTGTGGAACTTAATGTCGTTGAGCAGGTTTATAATTTAACAAAAACCAGTATCGTTCAAAATTCGTGGCAGAATAAAGCTCTGCCCTATGTGCATGGATGGGTGATAGATATAAATACGGGTTATATTAAAGACCTTAATGTTACGATGCATTCCAATGAGGAGATGCCCGAAATATTTAGGTTTGAAAAATTGAAAGTATAAACAATATTATCTTTATTTATTCGATATATAAAAAGTGACTAAGTCGGACAAACGGCGTCTCTTTTGGGCTCAAAAAGGCTTAATTTTTTGTTAAAATCTACTTATTAAAGCTTTTTAACAGAATAAATATTACTTTTATGCTCTTTTATTAATCAAAAGTTTTGCTAAATATTGTTCATGTCGAAACTTATTGATTAAAGGATTGTTTTCATTTCTCCTCTATCGCAACTCAACTTTTAACTAATAGCCTATAATGTTTCTGTTTATTATTTGTGCTTTTTACTTTTCACAAATAATAATTATCCATGTTATGTGGAAAATTATGAACTAAAACTAATTTGCTATGAATACAAAAAACCACCAAAAGAAACATTTCGTTTCAAATCAAATGGATTCAGTCAGGATGTTTAAAGCTGATTGGATGGAGGCACTTTCAAAAGTTCATTTTAGCGTGCCTTTGTTTATTTACGTACCTGTCATTGTAGCTTGTTTTTTAAAAGCTCAGGGCAGTCATTTTTCGATTTTTATGCTATTCATATCGGGGTTATTTGTGTGGACTTTCGTAGAATATGTATTGCATAGGTTTCTTTTTCATTGGACACCGCCCGGCAAATGGGGTAAAAGATTACATTTTATCTGGCATGGTGTCCATCACGATTATCCGAATGACAGGTTTCGGTTGGTATTACCGCCAAGTGTGAGCATTCCACTATCAAGCCTATTTTTCGGCTTGTACTATATACTTTTAGGTACCCCCTCAGTATATCCGTTCTTTTCGGGTTTTATTTTGGGATATTTAAGTTACGATATGATGCACTTTGCGATGCACCACTTGCATTGGGATAATGATTTTTGGTTAAAAATTAAAAAGCACCATATGTTGCATCATTATCAGGAACACGATAAAGGCTTTGGTGTCAGTAATCCAATATGGGATTATATTTTTAGCACTACTTTTAGTAGGAAAACAAACCAAAACCCGTGATTTCGCAATCTTTTTGATTTTTTTGTTGACCAAAATACCATTTTCACAGTCTCTAATCCAATAAGAAAAAAATTGGAAAGTAATATGCCTGTTATGTGTCATATTATAGCCAATTTTCATGCTTTTTGCTTTTAAGAACATAAGTATTATAGAAATCCTTTGCGTACTTAATTTTATAAACTATATTTACGATACTAGCCATTGAATTATATTATCAAAACCTACTCAAACGGAAAGAATGAATAAGAATCTACTGAATCGAGTAAATAGTTTTACGACACCTAACGAGCTCCGTGAAGCGGGACTTTATCCTTATTTTAGAGTCATTCAATCAGAGCAAGACACGGAAGTGCTTATCGATGGTAAGCGCATTTTGATGTTTGGCTCCAACTCTTATCTTGGATTAACGAACCATCCTAAAATCAAAGAGGCAGCTATAAAGGCGACAGAGAGATACGGAACAGGTTGCGCTGGCTCTCGTTTTTTGAACGGCACTTTGAGTATTCATATAGAACTTGAAGAAAAACTGGCGGACTATCTGAAACAAGAAGCTTGTTTGCTTTATAGTACTGGATTTCAGGCAAATTTAGGGGCTCTCGCTCCGATTGTGAGCCGTCACGACTATGTCCTCATTGATGAGCGGGTACACGCTTCTATCATTGATGCAACTCGACTATCGTTCGGAAAAGTGTTGAAATTCCGCCACAACGACATGAACGACCTTGAAAAAATGATGGCACGCCTTGACCCTGCGGTAATGAAATTCATTGTGGTAGATGGAATTTTTAGCATGGAAGGCGACATCACGAAGCTTCCTGACATTGTTCGTCTTGCCAAAAAATACAATGGTGTTACTATTGTAGATGATGCGCACGCAGTGGGCGTTATTGGTGAGATGGGTATCGGAACGGGTTCGCATTTTGGTCTGCACGATAGCGTGGATATGCAAATTGGTACTTTTAGCAAGTCTTTCGCTTCTTTGGGTGGATTTATTGCCTCGAGCCGCGATATGATTGACTACCTCAAGCACAGTTCGCGTACCCTTATTTTCAGCGCCAGCATGACTCCAGCGGCGGCAGCGAGTGTTTTAGCTGCCATTGAAGTGTTACAAGCTGAACCAGAGCGAATTGACCACTTATGGGACAATACCAACCATTCTATGCTGCGTTTGCGTGAAATGGGCTTTGAAATTGGCCACACCGAGTCACCAATTATCCCAGTCTATATCCGTGATAATAATAAAACTTTTGCTTT
>JANPHO010000674.1:0-4726 GCA_031424515.1 Saprospiraceae bacterium | reverse complement strand
CCTTTCTACAGAATCAACTGTAGAAAGGCGTTTTGAGGTTTGTTGTAAAAAAATTAAAAAGCAATAGCCATTGATACCACTAAACGCGTCGGCTTGTTAGAAAAATTATATGGTTTGTTACCAATCATGATGTGATCTCCGTATTTATCAAAGTTGCCTTCATATCGAATGTCAATACCCAATCTTCCGAAATCAAGTCCTAAACCCGCTTGATAGCCCCAAGTAAAACTTTGAAACTTCTCACTATAAGATTTAAGTTCGCCCAATTCAGAAGTAGAACTCAAGTGATAATGACCAACAGGTCCCGCATTAAGTCGTAAACTGCTCACTTTAAATCCCAAAAGCAATGGAATATCCAAATTTTTAAATGACTCTGATTTGAGCGTATCAGCAATGGCTGCACCTTTCAGAGCTTTAGCATTATAAGTAGTTTTACTCGAATTGAATAAAATTTCGGGCTGGAACATAAATGCGCCAAATTTCAATCGCACCCAACCACCACCATGAAAGCCATAGCCAGCGTCCTGTATTTTAAGCAAAAGAGAATCCGTACTGATGGAAGTAGCATCAGCAGCCTTAATTTCGGGTGTACTAATGCCCAGCTTTATACCGTACTTTACAGTTTGAGCTTCAAGGCTAAGATGTGTGAGTGTAAGACACATGGCAAAAACGAGGAATCTTTTCATACTTTAAGATTTTTTTACTTTATGAACGGTATTTTCTATTTAATTATGATTTTTCAGTGGCGCAAAGATAGCCTTTTAACGCAAGTTTAACTTCTTGCAAAAATAAAGTTTACTTTTGCATCTCCAAATGACTTTTATACTGAGGGGGTATTTTTTAGCTAATAAAAATCATTGTGGAGGATAATATTAAAAATAAAACTTTAAATGAGTATTATAAAAACAGCCAATTTTACTGGCAGCTTTGTGCGTGAGGATAAATGCCCCACTGATAATTTACCTGAATACGCTTTCATTGGTCGCTCCAACGTCGGTAAATCTTCTCTCATCAATATGCTTGCCGATAAAAAAGGTTTAGCAAAAACGTCCAATACCCCAGGCAAAACTCAGACCATTAATTACTTTTTGATAGATACCAAATGGTACATGGTCGATTTGCCCGGTTACGGATACGCCCGTATCTCTCAATCTAAACGTGCAGAATGGGAAAAAATGATTCATTTTTTCTTAAAAAATCGAAAAACTTTACAATATGTTTTTGTTTTGATTGATGCTATGATTCCACCTCAAAAAATTGATATTGAATTTTTGAATTGGTTGGGTGAAAACCGCATTCCATTTGTCATCGTTTATACTAAAACAGACCGACTTTATGCCAAAGATTTGAAAAAGCATTTGACCGCTATCCAAGAAGAAATTTTAAAATATTGGAACGAATTACCGCCACAATTTGTAACTTCGGCTGAGAAAAGAGTGGGCAAAATCGAAATTTTAAAATTCATCGAAGATGCTAATTCACTCTTTGGAAAAGAATAATGTACCCTATTAAAAATCATAAGAACAGGGCTTTACCCTATGCTTATAATTTTGCCCTTCGGGCTTTTCAAATAAAATATTATAGCCCTGAAAAGGGCAAAATATGTTAACATAGGGTAAAACCCTATGAAAATTCGACTTATGACGCTTGCACAGAAGGTAATAAAAAGTCTTTTAAAAGTACCAGCCAATCCATACCCCTCAGTAATTAAGCGTATGGAGGACTGGCCTATTTTTAAATTGAGCCAAGACCGGAAGAAATTTATTGAAGAAATTGACGATTTCACCATCAATCGCCTTGAAAAAGAGCACCCTAAATTATATGACTTGATAGCCCAAACCATCTATCAAGAACGCATTCGCATTAAAGATTCGCCGTGGAAAGTAGATCCACCCAATGATGCCGCATTTTGGAATAAAATACGAAGTGGTTTAATAAAAACGGACGAAGAAAAAGATAAGCATAAAATACTTGAAAACCGCAAAGAACTGCTTCGTAAAATCGTTCACCGTTATTCTGAAGAAATTGTGGGCACTTTCAGTATCGGCACTTTCAAGTTTGCTCGCTGGTTTCTTACGGTCTTTTTCAATCGCTTGCTCAACGCAGCTTCCGAACGTTGGTGGCGCATGTTTGGCTCCCGCTACCACATGCACGAGCGCATTCAAATATTCGGTGAAATTGAGGCAGTCAGAACTCTTTTCAACAAAGGTGTTGTTATAATCGTCCCCACCCATTTCAGTAATCTGGATTCCATCCTCATCGGCTATAGTATGGATCAAATAATGGGTTTGCCGTCCTTTTCGTATGGCGCGGGATTAAATTTGTACAACTCAGGTTTACCCGCTTTTTTCATGAACCGCTTAGGAGCATATCGGGTGGATAGGCGTAAAAAGAATGAAATATACCTCGAAACGCTTAAAACCGTTTCAAATCTCTCCATTCAGAGGGGCACCAATAGCTTATTTTTCCCAGGCGGAACACGCGCCCGTTCGGGTATGTTGGAGAAAAAATTAAAAATGGGCCTAATGGGGACAGTGATGGAAGCCCAAAGAGCCTTGTGCCAAAAGGATGAAAATACGAAGATATTTATCGTTCCTTTGGTATTGAGTTACCATTTTGTTTTGGAAGCACCTTTTTTAATTCACGAACACCTCCAAATTACGGGTAAAGAGCGTTATTTAAAAGGAAAATCCGAGGGAAATAGCATCAGAGAATGGATTCGATTCGTCTGGCAATTCTTTTCAAAAAAATCAGATATCATTATGTCTTTCGGAAAACCCTTAGATGTGCTTGGAAATTTCGTCAATACTGAGGGGGTCAGCTTCGATAAACATGGACATGAAGTAGAAATAAAAGATTATTTCAAGGCGCAAGATGCCAATACCCCTGAAGGAAAAATCAATGAAGATTTACAGCGCGAGGCTGAATACACTAAAATGCTCGCTGATAAAATTGTGGATCGTTTTCACCGTGAAAACATCGTTTTGAGCAGCCATGTAGTCGCGTTTACGGCTTTTAACATCCTATTTCATCAAAATGAAAACTTGGATTTATATGCCTTGCTTAGGCTTCCACCCGATGATTATATTTTCCCAAGAGAATCTTTTGAGGCAGCAATTCACGAAGTGCAGCAAGTACTTTTTGATATGGCTGAAAAGGACAGACTTAAATTGTCTGATACAATTCATTTACCTGCCAAAGAATTGATTGATGACGGAATGAAAAACCTCGGCATTTATCATATTCGAAAACCCCTAACTTTCACTAAAGATGGTGATTTAGAGAGCGATGATTTTAGCGTGCTTTATTATTATCACAATCGCCTTGAAAACTTCGGCTTGACCAAGAGAATTCGTTGGGAAAAATTTAAAGTGGTTTTAAAAGATATTTAAAAATTATCGACGTAACTCTTGGAAAGTTTAAAACTTTCCAAGAGTTTCATTATTAAAACGTCATCAAAATATATACCCCACATTCACTCCTAAATACCGATTATAAGCCACCCAATTAGGCTTTTTAAATATATTATTCAACCCAAAATCATAACGAGCAGATACATTAAAATGCGGTGAAATGCGGTAATTGAGCGCACCCATCAAAGCAAAATCCCACCTTTTTAAGCCCAAAGATTCATTTGAACTATTATTATATAAAATATTGCTTGAATTTCTATCAAAAGCATTACTTGAACCATTTATTACATAAACATTGGAATTATAAGCTGTTGTGAAGTTTTTTGAAATCAAATACGATGCTTTCAAACCCGATGATAGACCCCAGTTTTTATTGATTTTATAGGTTAAAAGCAACGGAATTTCAATATATCGCAAGCGATTAAGGCGAACAGCGGTGCCGTTTGTCAAATTAAAACTTGGCGAAGAGGTTGAAGTACTTTTACTGGATTGCGCCGAAGTATCAGCCTGAATATAAGTTAGGCTATCGCCATTTGCCAGAGTTGAGCGAAAAGCAATACCAGTAGAAATAGACCAATTAGAAGAAATTGGTTTACTCAACACACCACCCAATTGAAAACCATTGAGCCATGAATCATTCGATGATTTTAGTATGGAATGAGCACCTGCCGTAATCCCCCACTCTATCTTAGAAGCCTTTTTAATAGATTTCATGGATGTTAAAATCGGAATTTCAAATATCCTATTTTTTACAAAAAAATTATCTAATAAAGCAATTTTGTCCAAAGCAGCAAAATCATTAAAAGGAACTCTCACTTCATTTCTCACATTTTCATTCGTTTTTTCAGTATTATTAAAAACTGAATTATCAGAATCATCAGTAACGTTTTTTAAAGGAATACCCCCAACCTCTTTACCTAATTTTTCATTATTTAAAACAGGCAAAATATCTTTTTTAAATAATTGATTATCAACATTTTGTGAAATATTATTTACTATACTATTTACTATATTTTTTTCTATTTTTTTATTTTCAAAAGCCTTTTTATCTTGTTTTAAAAGTGATTTATCAGACGAAATTTTAGCATCAATGGAAGGCAATTTTATGCTGTTGCCAGTAATTTCAGAATTATATTTTTCAATATTATCGTTTTTAATAACTGTTTCATTATGTAAAATTTCACTTTCAATTTTATCATTTTGGGCAATCGGTGGCATACAATTTTCAGCATCTTGAGCAGCTCTTTCTTTTAATAATTGTAAAGACGCAATACCGCAGCCCACAAAACAAAGCAGTAAAAGCAGCCAAAGCA
>JANPHO010000673.1:0-5597 GCA_031424515.1 Saprospiraceae bacterium | reverse complement strand
CCTCAGTATTTGGATGAAAAACGCATAGATATTAAGGTCGGTGAAAAAATGGACGTGGATTTTATGATAGAAATCCTCGTCGAATTTGGTTTTGTGCACGTTGATTTTGTCTATGAACCTGGACAATTTTCCATCAGAGGAGGTATCGTGGATGTGTATTCTTATGGAAATGAGTTGCCGTACCGCATTGAATTATTTGATGTGGAGGTAGAAACCATTCGCACATTTGACCCCTCTACACAACTTTCTCAGCAGAAAATTTTAAAAATAAGCATCGTTCCTAATATCAATACCCGTTTTAATCAAAGCCAAAAAGTATCGGTTTTCAGAGTTTTAAAAGAAAATACGGCTATTTGGATACGGGATACGCAACATTTACTTGAAAGATTGCAAATCTGTTTTGATAGAGCGCAGGAATTTGCGGCTAAATTGACTTTTGAAAAAGATGATGAACTAAGAGAAATATTCCGAGACAGGGCTTTTATCCGCCCTTTTGAAGTAATTGACGATGTAGAGTCCCTTTCGCTCGTTATACTGAGGGGGGGTATCCCAACGGAGTTAACAAAAAAAAGCTCTTTTACTAAAATAGATTTTCACTCTAAACCTCAGCCCAGTTTTAATAAAAACTTCAATTTACTCATCACAAATCTGCATGAAAACGAAAGCAGCCGTTTAAAAAATTATCTTTTCACGGATAATGAAAAACAGATGCAACGCCTGTTTTCCATTTTTAAAGATTTGGGTGCTAAGACGAAAGTTGAACCCGTTTACAAAGCCATTCACGAGGGTTTTGTTGACTTTAATTTAAATATCGCTTGCTATACCGACCACCAGATTTTTGAACGCTATCATCGTTATCGCTTGCGTCAAGGTTTTTCAAAAGAACAAGCCTTGAATACCCGCATCTTGAAAGAGTTGACGGCGGGGGATTTCGTGACGCATATTGACCACGGGGTAGGTAAATTTTCAGGTCTTGAAAAAATAAATATAAACGGTCAGATTCAAGAAGCCGTCCGTTTGGTGTACTCCAATAATGACCTTTTATACGTTTCAATCAACTCTTTGCATAAAATAGCCCGTTTTGTAGGCAAAGAAGGGACGCCGCCAAAGCTGAATCGCTTGGGTACGGATACTTGGAGCAACCTCAAAAAAGCGACTAAAAAGAAATTAAAAGATATTGCTACGGAGTTGATAAAACTTTATGCGGAGCGCAAAGCCAGTAAAGGATTTGCCTTCCCCGAAGATAATTATTTGCAAATAGAACTTGAAGCATCCTTCATGTACGAGGATACGCCCGACCAATACAAAGCCACTCAAGATGTGAAAGAAGATATGCAAAAAGAATATCCGATGGATAGGCTGGTGTGTGGTGATGTGGGTTTTGGTAAAACGGAGGTGGCTATTCGAGCCGCATTTAAGGCTATTACGGCAGGAAAACAAGTCGCCATATTGGTTCCAACCACTATTTTAGCACTTCAACATTACAAAACTTTTAAAGAACGCCTTGAGGAATTTGGCGCAACTGTGGATTATATCAACCGATTCCGCAGCTCGAAAGAGAAAAAGCAAGTAATGGCGGACTTGAAAACAGGTAAAGTAGATTTGGTGATAGGTACGCACGGCATTTTGAATAAAGACATGGATTTCAAGGATTTAGGTCTTTTAATCATTGATGAAGAACAAAAATTCGGTGTCGCTGCCAAAGAACGTCTCCGTAAAATAAAAGTAAATGTTGATACCTTGACTTTGACAGCTACGCCCATTCCGAGAACTTTACAGTTTTCATTGATGGCGGCAAGGGATTTATCTGTCATTCGCACGCCTCCGCCGAATCGTCAGCCCATACACACTGAAGTCCGTATTTTTAATGATGAATTGATAAAAGAGTCCATTTATAATGAAGTGCATAGAGGCGGACAGGTGTTTTTTGTGCACAATCGAGTAGCGAGTCTGCCCGAAATGGTCGAATTATTGAAAGGTTTATGCCCCGATGTGGATATTGCTATGGCACATGGTCAAATGCCGCCCGAAAAATTAGAGGAAACGCTCGTGGATTTTATTGATAGAAAACACGAGGTTTTGGTCTGTACCAATATCATTGAAACGGGTTTGGATATTCCAAATGCCAACACGATTATCATCAACAATGCACACCATTTTGGCTTATCTGACTTACATCAGTTGCGTGGGCGCGTCGGTCGCTCCAATAAAAAGGCACATTGTTATCTTTTCTGCCCTCCCCTCAGTGTTTTATCCAACGATGCAAAAAAACGGCTTCGCACATTGGAGGAATTTTCGGATTTGGGCGATGGTTTTAATATTGCTATGCGGGACTTGGATATACGGGGTGCGGGTAATTTATTGGGCGGCGAGCAGTCGGGCTTTATCACCGATATTGGCTATGAAACCTACCAAAAGATATTGGAAGAAGCCATTATGGAGTTAAAGCAAACGGATTTTAAAGATCTTTTCAAGGAAGAACTCGATAAAAAGAAAGAATACGTCTTGGATGTGTCCATTGATACGGATATTGAAATGCACATTCCAGACGAATATGTATCCAATACGCAAGAGCGTTTGGCACTTTATACGCAATTGGATGAAATTCAAAATGAAGAAGGCATCAAGAAATTTGCTTCGATGCTTGCCGACCGTTTTGGTAAAATACCGCCACAAGTAGAAGAACTTTTCGATGGTTTACGTCTGCGTTGGGTGGCTAAAGAGATTGGTTTTGAACGGATTATATTAAAAAACAGAAAGTTACAAGGCTTTTTTGTGGGCAATCCGCAATCTTCTTTTTATGAAACGCCTATGTTTAAAAATATGCTCACTTACGTTTCTAAAGAAGGTGCGAAACGCCAGATGTCCTTTAAACAATCGCAACGGCACTTCATTTTTATTCGTGAAAATGTCCGTTCACTCAATGGAGCCCGCAGCATCCTCGATATACTGAGGGGTATTGCGATGGGTGAAAAAGAGAAGGCTCCGTTTTAGGTAGGGCGGAACTCCAGTTCCGCTTTTATCAACTCTTTTAAAACATTTAATAATGAAAAGCATCAGAATGTTTAATATCCCTATTAAAATAGCCTTTTTATTACTTATACTAAGCTGTTTCAATAAAAAAGTGGAGTCAGTCAATAAAAAAGAAGAATTCATTGGCCACATAAATAACAGCATGCTAAATGCTCCAATTATACAATCCAACAAATTTATATTCCATGACACTATTATAGATATAGGCAAATCATCATTCAGAATCTATCAAGATACCTCAAAAAAAACTCAACTCAAATTTAAGATTTTGAAGAAAGAAGGCAATAATTGGATAATCAATATTGACGAAGGATGGACATCTTTATATGAATTTAAAGATTGGAATATGGATGGATATACTGATATTATTTTGCGTTACCATCATGCTTATGTAGTAATCCTTTACAATCCTAAAATGGAATATTTTGCCAAATTCGGGGATATTGGAGAATTAACAAATAAGGTTGAAAAAATCGAAGGGACAAATCTTATGTGTAATCTTGACGAACATAAAAATTGGAGTTCTGAGCTTTTTGATATAGACCCTAATTATAATAAAAGAAGCTATGGAATAATGGTAAATTGGGATGAAAGCGATACCGAGAATAATCGAGAAAACTTAAAGGTTTGTGTTTACAAACGCCTATTAATCTTCAATAAGTCGTATGATAACCAAACAGATAGAAGTATTCTTGGAACCAATAAAAAATTGATAAGTAAAATTGACCTTTCAAAAATAGAAGCATTTAACGATATAGATTTTGAAAAACATGATTCTTTAAGATTAGATTTTGCCAAGAAATACTGGACTGAAAATTGGCGAAAGTTTGTTTCAAACTAAAAATATTGAAGATATAAAAAATAGGGCTCCAGTTTAACTAAGGCAGAACTCCAGTTCCGCTTTTAAATAAAATCGTTTCTATTTTTCTCAGTCTTAAAAACTTCAAAATGGATAAAAATCAAAGAAATGGATTACTGGCGATGTTAGGATTAGGTCTATTCGTATTTTTTTTGGAACAAATTAGGAATTACAACCAAAAAAAGGATAAGATAGAACTTAATGCTAACTATACTGAGGATGTTGGTTGTATCGATCATCTATATTATTTAAAACCTACCAGACAACGTAAAGAAGAATACGGAGCAATTTTCAAATATGAAATAAATAACACAAAATATACATTGGGTTTAGAACTTAATGAGGGTTATAAATACAAATTCAATCCCAATGTTAGAGCAGAAAGAGGTGATTGTTTTACAATTGCATATTCTTCTAAAAATCCAGCAATAGCAGAGGTGACAGGGAAAGCACCCAAGTTGCCAGCTTTTTATGAGAATAATACAGATAAAATATTCGGGAATAATAAAATGGAGTTTATAGAATTATACAATCATGGAGTTGACACTTTTGGAATCGTGACCCATATTGACTGTAAAAAGGATTCAAGTAAAGCTATCATTGAGTATCCATCAACTGATGGTAAAAAGTATAAAATTAAATTAGAAGTAGCATATTATAACGATAAAAAGGCAATTTACAAAGCACAAGGTTTACCTACAGTTAGGATTGGGGATTCTTTGAAAATTCGATATTCACCAAGAGTGCCGCAAGTGCATAGGCTACTTGAATCTGCTCCGAATATAGCTTTACCTCGTTATTAGTTTTTACTTGCGAAACTGGCGTTTCGCATTACTAACTCTTCCCAATCTCCCTATCATTCCGCGACCACTCACTCCACGAACCGACATACAGCTTCGGAATAGGCATATCCGCTTGCGCAATCGCTAAAAGAGTTTGACAAGCAGTGATACCTGAGCCACAATGCACGATGATATTTTCAGTTTTAAAATCACCTATTGCTTGTTCGTATTTCTCTCTTAGTTTTTCAGAAGGCAGGAATAAGCCATTTTCATCCAAATTTTCATTAAAAGGAATATTGATAGCACCGGGGATATGCCCTGCTATCAAATCAATAGGTTCGTGGATGCCTAAATAGCGTTCGGAATCCCGAACATCAATCACAACATGGTCGGAAGCTTGTGCAGCTTGCGCAACTTCTTCCATATCAGCAGTATGTAATTGCCACGTTGTGGCAGGATAAGACAGTTGCATTTCGGGCTTTGTTGTCTCAGAACTTGTCGGGAAGCCTATTTTAACGGCAGATTGAAAACCACCGTTGATGACTTGTACTTTTTCATGTCCCACCGATTTGAGCATCCACCAAAAGCGAGCGGCGGCATTGGCTCCATTTTTATCGTCGTAAACGATGACATGACTGGCTGGTTTAATCCCCAAATTGCCTAATAAAATACAAAACTTATCCACTGGTGGCAAAGGATGCCTTCCTCCATTGGCAGCATTATCCGATTTTTGAGCCAATTCTGTTTCTGCATCTACCCAAATTGCGCCTTTTAAATGCAAATTTTCAAAGGCATTTTTAGCATTTGTGCCTACACGAACATCTATGATAATTGTGTCGTCGCTATTTTCTAATTTTAAAAAGTCTAACGGTTCAATTACGGGTTTCATCATTTTTATTTTAAAACGGTGGCACGGCTCAAAA
>JANPHO010000672.1:0-5334 GCA_031424515.1 Saprospiraceae bacterium | reverse complement strand
GGTTTAAGATACTAAACCAATTTTTGAACCACTTGGAATAATGGCTCCCTTTTTAACAACCACGATTCCATCAATAATACAATAAGATTCGGTTTCTACTTTTTCCAATCCTTCGCCGCCTTGAATGGTTACATTATCGCCAATGCGACAGTTTTTATCCAAAATTGCCATATCGATTGAGCAATTTTTACCGACACCGATATTTATAGTATCCTTTCTCATCAATTCTTTAAGATGCTCATATAAGTCAGCTCCCATCATTATGGTATTTTTCATGACTGTTTTTTCACCGATGCGGCTACGAATACCCACTATAGTACGTTCAATGCTTTTGGCGTGTAGAATACAACCTTCGGCTACCAAGGCTTTTTTGAAAGTAGTGCCAAAGAATTTGGAAGGTGGTAACATCCGAGCACGCGTAAATATCATTTTATCTTTGTCGTACAAGTCGAATTTAGGGATATTGTCCGTAAGTTCGAGGTTCGCCTCAAAGAATGAAGATATATTTCCAATATCCGTCCAATAGCCATTGTATTGGTAACTGGCTACTTTCAAGCCACCTTTGATGGCAGCCGGAATAATTTCTTTACCAAAATCAATAGATTCTTTATTATTATCGAGCAAATCGTTCAGCGTTTTTTTACTGAAAATATAGATACCCATACTTGCCAGATAAATATTGCCTTTCTTTTCATCTGCTTTTGAAACGGGCGAAACCCATTGGTCAAGCACATCTGATTTAGGTTTTTCAATAAAACTCTCTATCATGCCTTTTTTATCCACTTTCATAATACCAAAATCCGTGGCATCATCAGCATTTACGGGAATGGTAGCTATACTCAAAGCGGCTCCTTTCAATATGTGCTCCTTAGCCATGGCTAAAAAATCCATTTGATATAATTGATCACCAGAGAGAATGAGGATATAATCATAGTCTTGGCGCTCCATATGGCGCATAGTTTGGCGAACAGCATCCGCCGTGCCTTGAAACCAATTCGGATTGTCAGGGGTTTGTTCAGCCGCTAAAATATCCACGAAGCCACCTCTGAAATTATCAAAATTATAAGTGTTTTTGATATGCTGATTCAGAGACGCCGAGTTGAACTGAGTGACTACGAACATTCTCCTAATACCACTATTAATGCAGTTAGAAATGGGAATATCAATCAAACGGTATTTTCCTGCAATAGGAACGGCTGGCTTCGAGCGGTCTTTTGTCAATGGATATAAGCGAGAGCCTTGCCCGCCTCCAAGAATGAGACTGATCATTTTAATGGTTTTTTCCATAAAAAACTGTGGGTTGTGGTTATATAAAATATTTAAATGCAAGATAGTTATACCCCTTGAGCGCATTTTGCGCCATCAAGCTTTGCATGACAGTATGGAGTATAAAATCAAAAGTCAAATATAGAATATTAGGAGAGATTTCCAAGAGTTTGGACAAAAAAAAACAGCGAAGTTATAGGTACAGACGAATTATTTTTGTGTTATCTATCTGGGATAGTAAAAATTCGACGTAGAACTTCGCTGCGACAAGATTAATTCACAATAAAAAATTACTTTACATTCATTACAAAACCACTAATCAACATTTAAGAAGCTTTAAGCTCCGTAAACAAATCAGCAATAATTACAAAAGTATTTCAGTTCTATGTATGAACCAATAGTGTTACACATTATTTTACCCTAATCGTGTTATCTTTTTATAAATATTCAAATAATCTCCCGTTGATTTTTCCCATGAGTTGTCAATTGCCATATCATCTTTTCTGAGTTGTTCAAAATGTTCTCTTTCATCCCAATATAGACGCATTGCTCTATTAAAAGCCATCAATAAATCATCCGAGCTGTACTCCGAAAAACGGATACCAGCCCCTCCACTTTGCGCAGATATATCCATAACAGTATCTTTTAAGCCCCCAATACTTCTGACAATTGGGATTGTACCGTATCTCAAAGCATACATTTGATTCAAGCCACAAGGCTCAACTCTACTTGGCATCACTATAAAATCACTGCCAGCATATAAATTATGCGATAAAGTCTCGTTATACTCCAAAACAACACCTACTTTCCCTGTAAACTCAAACGCAACCCGTTGTAATGCGTCAGATACTGAGGGGTCCCCAGTTCCCAATATAGCAAATGTTGCTGCTGCACCCTGTTGCAAAAAACGACGAATCGTAATAGGTAATAAATCCGCTCCTTTTTCAAGTACAATTCGACCAATAAACGTAATCAAAGGCAATTCATTAATCAATCCAAACCTTTGACAAACGATGCTTTTATTGGCTTTTTTATACTCCGCAACATTATCATCTAATCGAGCATGAAGCATTGGGTCGGTTTTCGGATTCCAAACTTCATTGTCAATACCATTGAGGATGCCCACACTTTTATCCCTTTCATTGTTCATCAACCACTCCAAACCGCCCGAATTATTTCTTAATTCTTCCATATAACCCGGCGAAACAGTTGTGAATTGCCAACAACATTTTATGGCGCTTGCCATCGGATTTATCAAGCCACCCCAATCAAGCATACCCGCCGCCTCAGCTTCGTAAAATGGCATCAATTGCGACTTTGTCCAGCTAAACATCCCTTGATATTGTCCGTTGTGGATGGTGAAAACCGTAGCAATATCTTTTAATGAATTGTATTCGGGGCAATATTTTAACATAAAAGGCAATAAACCTGTATGGTGGTCATGGCAATGCATCACTTTGGGCTTGTCTTTTAAACCCAAAACCCAATGAATGACCGCTTGCTGAAACGTCAACCATCTTTCCACATCGTCACTGTATCCTATTCCACTTTCCTCCGTGTATATGCCTTTTCTATTAAAATACTGAGGGGTATTGACCACATAGAGCGTGAAACCCAAATCCTTATTCAAGCATTCTTCTACGGTGTAGGGCACATACATCATCCCCAAGCGCACATTGCCCTTTATTATTTCACGGTATTTTTGATTGTCGAGCCATTTAGTTGCGTACTTTGGGATGATTACAGCCGTTTCATAACCCGCCAAATTGAGGTATTTAGGTAAAGCACCTACCACATCACCCAATCCTCCCGCCTTAGCAGCAGGATAACATTCTGCACTGACGTGTAATATTTTCATTCTTATTAATATATTATTTCAAAATAAAATTCGTTAGATATTGTATATAATTCATAAAAGAGATAAAACAGCGGTTTAAAACCAAACTTTATTGCTTTTTTCTCTGTTTTACAAATGTAGCATTAATAGTGTATTTTCAAACATCTTCTAAATATTTTTTTCTAAAAAACATTTAGAAGAGATTATAGACTTCTCAATAGTTCGTTAGTTTTTAGTTTTTGGTGTGTAGTGTTTAGATACTTATAATAAAATTTTGTTTGATAAGAAAAATTGGATTTAGACAAAATTTTGAATTGTTCTAATTAAAAAACCGGAATTTATTTTTACGGGTCTAAACACTATAAACCAAAAACTAAAAACTACCGAACTATTGAGACTTCTGCATCGTCAAATTAAAAGGTGTCAATAGATGAGGTAAAAGCTGGTTTCAGAAACCAATCCATGAAAAATATTTGACATGAAATATTAAAAGTATATCTTTGAAAAAAATTTTAACCAAACATTAAATATTCTCCTTTATTTTATGAAACATTTTCCTATTTGTAATTGCCACATTATTCCAGATGTTGTTTTTAAAGAACTCAAGAAAAAAGGTGTAGATATAGAATCAGGTTCTGATGTCAGAAGGGATCAAGATTTCAGGGTAAAACGCACTGAATTTATGATGGTCACTCGAATGTTGCCCGATATGGAATTATCCGAAGGCAAAGCCGATAGATATGTGTATAATAGCCAAAACACGGGTAAACAAAAGCTTAAATTAGACAGAAAAGAAGGCAATCCTGATTCAAAAGATACTGATGTCAATGCAGTTTACGAAAGTGCTGGAATCGTAAGGGATTATTTCAAAAATCAGCTTGAATGGGATTCTATTGACGGCAACGGCATGGATTTGATCTTTAATGTGCATTATATGCTTCGCTACAATAACGCATTTTGGGATGGCGAACAAATGACTTTTGGGGACGGAGACGGTGTGAATTTCACTGGTTTTACAAAGGCTTTGGACGTTACGGGACATGAATTGACCCATGGTGTGGTTCAATACACCGCAGGGCTTATTTATAAAAATCAGTCAGGAGCATTGAATGAGCACTTCGCCGATGTTTTTGGAGTTGCCATTGCTCAATTTCACGCCAAGCAATCTGCTCAAACATCAGATTGGGGCGTGGGTGCAAGCTGTATGTTAGGTAAATTTAAAGGAAAAGCGATTCGTTCTATGAAATCCCCCAGGGATTTGACATTAGTGATGATGGCTCAACCCGATCACATGGATAAAATATATAAAGGGACGAACGATAATGGTGGTGTTCATATCAATAGTGGTATTCCTAATAAGGCTTTTTATTTGGTTTCGTTGGATATTGGTACGCAAGTTGCCGCTAAATTATGGTTTGAAGCTTTAAAATTATTGAAACCTTCATCTAAGTTTAAGGATTTGCATAAAGCTCTGATTACTGTAGCAAAGGCGCTGACACTCACCAATAAAGTGCCTGCGAACACCATTGAATCCGTCAATAAAGCTTTTACGAGTGTGGGGATTATTGTACCTAAGACTAAGAAATAAAGATATTGTAATACTGCTGATTCCAATAAAATGTCGTCTTTGGGCTTACCAAATAAAAAATAGCAAAATGAAAATTAAATTAAAAAAAGAAGGGGGATTCATGGGCATGACCAATAATGCCAGTATTGATTTGGATAAAATTCCCGACGATGAGCGCGATGCATTATCTGATATAATTTCAAACCCACCGAAGTCAAAATCCGTTGAAGTTGAAGATGATGAAGCCAATCAGCGTGGATTAGCTATGCCCATGAACGATGCTTTTTCTTACGAATTAAGAGTAAAAAAGGGACCTAAATACGTTACTTTGAAATTTAACGATAAAAATATACCTGAAAAGCTTTATACCATTTTTCAGAAATACATCACGGATATTCCGTCTATCTGAGGCATTTTAAGTCTATTTTATGGCATTAAAAAGTCGGTGAAAATTAATTTATTCACCGACTTTTTAATTTTAGATACCCCTCATTAGTTAGTCAATTTAATAGTATCGATTTGATATATTGGTTAAATATTTGGAAAGTTGCAAATTTTCCAAATGTTGGAAACAACTCAGTTAAACTATCTACCCCCTCACCTAAAACAGAAAAGAGATCTTAGTCGAGAATCATGACAAAAAAAAATGAGGGCTGCCCAGAGA
>JANPHO010000671.1:0-12413 GCA_031424515.1 Saprospiraceae bacterium | reverse complement strand
AAGTTAGAAAGAATCGGGTTTTCAATGATAGCCCCACCTGTATCACCTGATTTACGTGGTTTTGCCATCAAACCCCTCATACCGCACAACTGCTTAATCTGCTGCTTAGAACCACGCGCACCAGAGTCCAACATCATATATACTGAGTTAAAACCTTGTCTGTGCAATGCTAATTCTTTCATCAACGCTTCAGTGATGCGGTTATCGGCGAATGTCCATTTATCAATAATTTGGTTGTAACGCTCGTTGTTCGTGATAAGACCCATATTATAAGAATCCCATACTTCATCAACTTCAACTTGCGCTTCTACCAAGGTCTGAGCTTTAACAGTCGGCGTAATCAAATCACCCAAGTTGAATGAAAGACCAGCACGGAATGCCATACCGAAACCTAATTCTTTGATATGATCTAAGAAATCAGCAGTCACAGCAAAATTTGTGCGACGAATAATATCACCAATTACTTGTTTCAAGTTACGCTTCGTCAATAAAATATTCACAAATGGTACTTGCTCAGGCACTGCTTGGTTGAATAAAACACGACCTACAGTAGTATCTAATAATTTAAATACAAATTTACCATCAATCTCTTGACGAACACGACATTTTATTGCAGCATGAAGGTCAACACTCTTCTCGTTGTAAGCGATGATTACCTCTTCTGCTGAATAAAATCTGCTGCCCTCACCACGCACTGGATTTTCTGGAATGGATGCACGTTCTTTTGTCAAGTAATACAATCCCAAGACCATATCCTGTGAAGGAAGTGTGATTGGCGAGCCATCTTGTGGGTTCAAAATATTATGAGCCGCTAACATCAAGACTTGTGCCTCCAAAATTGCTGCGTGACTGAGGGGTACGTGTACCGCCATCTGGTCACCGTCAAAGTCGGCATTGAATGCACCACACACAAGCGGGTGTAACTGAATCGCTTTACCTTCAATCAATCTCGGCTGGAATGCTTGGATGGACAAACGGTGGAGCGTAGGGGCACGGTTCAAGAGAACTGGGTGACCTTTCAATATATTTTCAAGAATTTCCCAAATAACTGGGTCTTTTCTATCAACAAGTTTTTTTGCAGATTTTACCGTTTTAACGATACCACGCTCAATTAATTTACGAATAACAAAAGGCTTGAATAACTCAGCTGCCATTTGCTTAGGCAAACCACACTCATGTAATTTTTGAGTAGGACCTACAACGATAACTGAACGACCAGAGTAGTCAACACGTTTACCTAATAAGTTTTGACGGAAACGACCTTGTTTACCTTTCAAAATATCAGATAAAGATTTCAATGCACGACCACCTTCTGCTTTTACAGCGTTTGACTTACGAGAGTTGTCGAACAATGAGTCAACAGCCTCTTGAAGCATCCTTTTTTCGTTTCTCAAAATCACCTCTGGCGCTTTGATTTCCAAAAGACGTTTCAAACGGTTATTACGAATAATAACACGACGATACAAGTCATTCAAATCTGAAGAAGCGAAACGACCACCATCCAAAGGCACAAGCGGACGCAATTCCGGTGGAACAACTGGAAGATATTGAATAATAGTCCATTCTGGCTTATTTTCCTTCACCTCACGTGCTTCACGGAAAGCTTCTACAACACGAAGACGCTTCAATGCCTCAGATTTACGTTGTTGTGATGCTTCGTTAGCAGCAGAATAACGCAAATCAGCTGATAATGAGTCTAAATCTAAGCGTGAAAGCAAGTCTAGAACTGCCTCAGCACCCATTTTAGCCACAAATTTATCAGGGTCTTTATCATCTTTTGGTTGATTGTCTTTTGGTAAAGCGTCAATGATTTCAAGGTACTCCTCTTCTGTCATCAAGTCGAGGTTGTTGACACCATCAGCAGCTTTCACACCAGCATTACAAACAACATATCTTTCGTAGTAAATAATTGACTCTAATTTTTTGGAAGATAATCCGAGCATATAACCGATTTTATTCGGCAATGAACGGAAAAACCAAATGTGTACAACGGGTACAACAAGCTTGATGTGACCCATACGCTCACGACGTACTTTCTTCTCCGTTACCTCCACACCACAACGGTCACACACAATACCTTTGTAACGAATACGCTTATATTTACCACAATAACATTCATAATCCTTGACCGGACCAAAAATGCGTTCGCAAAATAAGCCGTCACGCTCAGGCTTATAAGAACGGTAGTTGATGGTTTCTGGCTTTAAAACCTCACCATAGCTACGCTCCAAAATATCATCTGGACTCGCCAAACTGATGGTAATGCTTTCAAAAGCATTGCCTTTTAGATTGCTGCTTGATTTTTTTAGAGACATTTTATGTTCTATATTTAAATTTTCTTAAAAAATGCTGAGATTGGATTTTCGATATCCCCCTCAGTATCAAGGCTTTTTTCAATAAACTACTCAAAATCCAATCTTTATTCCTTGATATTTCACATATTTTTCATAAAATACAGAAAAACCACATTGACTATGAGATTTTTTTCTGTAAAACAGTCAAAATACTGAGAGGATATTTTAAAAAAATACCCCTCAGTATTTACACTATATTTTTAATCAAATTGAACATCTAATGCCAAGCCACGTAATTCGTGAACCAATACATTAAATGATTCAGGGATATTTGGCTCTGGCAAATTGTCACCTTTTACGATGGCTTCGTAAGCCTTAGCACGACCTTGAATATCATCTGATTTGATTGTCAATAATTCTTGTAGGATATTGGCTGCACCATACGCTTCAAGTGCCCAAACCTCCATCTCACCAAAACGCTGACCACCGAACTGAGCTTTACCACCCAATGGCTGTTGTGTAATGAGTGAGTAAGGTCCGATTGAACGTGCGTGAAGTTTATCATCCACCATGTGCGCCAATTTCAACATATAGATGATACCCACCGTTGCTCTTTGGTGGAAACGGTCGCCCGTTTCACCGTCTTGCAAGAAAGTTTGACCGTATTCAGGTAAACCTGCTTCAACGAGGTAATCAGCTATTTCATGTAATTTAGCACCATCGAAGATAGGCGTTGCGAAAGTTAAACCCATTTTCTCACCTGCCCAACCCAAAACTGTTTCAAATATTTGACCCAAGTTCATACGAGAAGGTACACCAAGTGGATTCAATACAATATCAACGGGCGTTCCGTCTTCAAGGAAAGGCATATCTTCTACACGTACAATACGCGATACGATACCCTTGTTACCATGACGTCCCGCTAATTTATCACCTACTTTGAGCTTACGTTTTTTAGCCAAATAAACTTTAGCTAATTTCAATACACCCGCAGGTAATTCATCACCGATTGAAATATTGAATTTCTCACGCTTATAACGACCTACTTCCTCATTCACTTTGATAGAATAGTTGTGTAACAACCTCGAAATCAATGAGTTAATGTGTGTGTCGTCCGTCCAGTTTTGATAGTCAATTTCAGAATAATCTATTTCCTTTAAAATTGCAGTGGTGTATTTTGTACCTTTTGAGATACGCATTTCACCGTAAATAGATTTCACGCCTTGTGCAGTTTTATCTTTCACAAGTTGTTGCAATTTATCTATTAAAATAGTCGTCAATTCGTTGATAGCAACAAGGTGCTGACTTTCGAGTTTATTGATTTGCTCTTCCTCTTTAGTCTTTTGTACCTTATCTTTTTTCGCACGAGCGAAAAGTTGCTTATCAATGATAATCCCCTCAGTACCTGGAGGCGCTTTCATGGATGCATCTTTTACGTCACCTGCTTTATCGCCGAAGATAGCACGAAGAAGTTTTTCTTCTGGAGTTGGGTCAGATTCACCTTTTGGCGTGATTTTACCAATCAAAATATCACCTTCTTTTACCCATGCACCAACACGGATGATACCGTATTCGTCGAGGTCTTTAGTTGCTTCTTCTGAAACGTTTGGAATATCATTTGTTAATTCCTCTTCACCTAATTTTGTATCACGCACGTCCATTTCGAAATGCTCGATGTGCAAAGAAGTGAAAATATCTTCTTGAACAACGCGCTCAGAAATCACGATAGCATCCTCAAAATTGTACCCTTTCCAAGGCATGAATGCCACTTTAAGGTTTTGACCAAGAGCCAATTCACCTTTTTCAGTTGCATAACCATCACAAAGAATTTGTCCTTTTACCACACGGTCGCCTTTGCGCACGATTGGTTTCAAGTTGATACAAGTCTCTTGGTTGGTACGAAGGAATTTCGTCAAATTATACGTTTTACGGTTATCTTCAAACGAAACCAATTGGTCTTCCTCAGTACGGTCATAGCGAATAACGATTTGAGTAGAGTCAACGTACTCAACTGCACCATCACCTTCCGCATTGAAAAGCATACGAGAGTCACGAGCCACTTTACCTTCCAAACCAGTTCCAACAATCGGCGCACGAGGGCGTAAAAGTGGTACAGCTTGACGTTGCATGTTCGAACCCATCAAGGCACGGTTAGCATCATCGTTTTCAAGGAAAGGAATCATTGATGCCGATACACCCACGATTTGGTTAGGTGCAACGTCCATGTATTCAGTTTCCTCAGGAGAAAGCATCGGGAAATCACCGTGCTCACGACCTTTCATTTGAGTCATCAAGAACTCACCTGTATCATTATTAATTGGAGAGTTGGCTTGTGCAACTTTCATAAAGTCTTCCCCTTCGGCTGAAAGGTATTCCACTTTACCCGTTACTTTACCATCTGTCACTTTACGATAAGGTGTTTCCAAGAAACCCATTTTATTAATCTTTGCGTGAACGCAAAGTGTAGAAATCAAACCAATGTTCGGTCCCTCTGGCGTTTCAATTGTACACAAACGACCATAGTGAGAATAGTGAACGTCACGAACCTCAAAGCCCGCACGCTCACGGCTCAAACCTCCAGGCCCGAGTGCCGAAATACGGCGTTTGTGCGTGATTTCACTGAGGGGGTTCGTTTGGTCAAGGAACTGTGATAATTGAGAAGTACCAAAGAATGAATTGATTACTGAGCTCAAAGTACGAGCGTTAATCAAATCAATTGGAGTAAATACCTCATTATCACGTACGTTCATACGCTCACGGATAGTCCGTGCCATACGCGCCAAACCAACACCAAACTGAGCATATAATTGCTCACCAACTGAACGAACACGACGATTCGCTAAGTGGTCAATATCATCAATTTCCGCACGGTCATTAATCAAACGAACGATGTAACGCACGATTTGGATAATATCGTCTTTCGTTAAAACCAAAGTTTCCATTGGCGTATTTAACTCCAATTTACGGTTGATTTTATAACGACCTACTTCACCCAAATTATAACGTTTATCACTGAAAAACAACTTGTCAATGATGCCACGTGCTGTCTCATCATCAGGTGGGTCAGTACCACGTAGTTGACGATATATATAGTTTACCGCTTCTATTTCAGAAGAAGACGGGTCTTTTTGTAGAGTATTATAGATAATTGAATAGTCCTCTGAAACGCTTTCTTTTTGTAAAATAATCGTTTCAACTTCACTTTCAAGAATCAATTCGATGTTATCTTCATCCAATAAAATATCACGCTCAAGGATAATCTCGTTACGCTCGATAGTGACCACCTCACCTGTATCCTCATCCACGAAGTCTTCCGTCCAGCTTCTCAAAACACGAGCACCCAATCTACGACCTACGCACTTTCCTAAATTATCCGCATTCACTTGCACCTCTTCCGCTAAGCCAAACAAATCCAAAATAGTTTTGTCTGAGTCAAAGCCAATAGCACGAAGGAGCGTCGTCACTGGGAATTTTTTCTTACGGTCGATGTAAGCATACATGACATTATTAATGTCCGTTGCAAACTCCATCCAAGCCCCTTTAAACGGAATTACCCTTGCAGAATAAATCTTAGTTCCATTAGGGTGGAAGCTTTGTCCAAAGAATACACCTGGCGAACGATGTAATTGCGATACAATCACACGCTCAGCACCATTGATAACGAATGTACCTTTAGGAGTCATGTATGGAATATTTCCAAGGAACACATCCTGCACAATGGTTTCGAAATCAACGTGTTCTACATCATTACAGCTCAACTTAAGCTTCGCTTTCAATGGCACAGAATACGTCAAACCACGGTGAATACACTCCTCAATTGAGTAGCGCGGAGGGTCAACGAAATAATCCAAAAATTCGAGATTGAAAATACTACGGGCATCCGTAATAGGGAAGTTCTCTTGGAAACACTTGAAGAGACCTTCATTGGTGCGATTTTCAGGAGTCGTTTCCAGCTGAAAAAACTCTTGGAACGACTTCAACTGAATTTCCAGCAAATCCGGAGACTCGTCTGAGAGACGGATTTTCCCGAAATTGACGCGGTTCTTTTCGGGATTCAGAATATTATTTGCTGTCATCTATATAGAGTTGTTTTATTTTCTAAACGAAATGAAGCATATCGAGTTACGCTTCTTGGGTGATTTCATGTATTTAAATAATAATTATTCAACTTTTCATTAAAAAACTGAATTTGGCAAGGATTTTTATTAAAAAACAAAAACACCAACACCCCCTCAGTATAAAGTATAAAAATCAACAAAAAAAATGTTTCGGCTATAAAATACAAATAGACTTAGGTGACTTTTGACAATAAAGTTACCTAAGACCTAAACTTTAACAACTGTTTTACGAGTACTCGGCAACACAGTCGAAAGTGAAATAAATATAGCCATGTAATTGATTTTCAATGATTTAGAATGAAAAGCTAACCTACTATGCTCTAAGAACGTGCAAAGATAGGATTTCTCTATTGAAAAACCAAACATTTGAAATATAAAAAAACCAAATTTTATTGTTTATTAAAACCGCATCACTTAAAATAAACACCCCGACATGGCTTCTGAAGCAATATCGGGGTATAAATACTGAGGGGTGTACATTTTATGCAGTATAAACACTGGCTAAATAACTCTTTAAATCAGTCGTTTTACGACCTAATAAATCTTCTAAGGTGCTATCCACTACTTCAAAATCAGTATTTTTGATAGCCGCAGCAAACAAAACTGACATGGTTACAATCATGTCCGGCAGACCAAAAGATTTGAGCATCCCTTCAAAAGCTACGGATTCAGGACTGATATAAGCCACAGGCTTTCCTGCTATATCTGATAAAACTGACGCCACATCACCAAAAGAATAAGATTCAGAACCTAACATCGGATATGTTTTATTTTCATGTCCATCAGCTGCTAAAATATGCGCAGTCGCCTCGCCCAAATCTTGTCTTGTAATAAAAGGTACTTTACCTTCACCCGCAGGGAAGAAAACACCTGTTTCTAATACTTTTTCACCCACAAACATCGGTATCACCTCAGCATATAACGAATTTCTGAGAAAAGTATAAGTCAAACCACTTGCCTTTATATACTCCTCCGTCTGATAGTGGTCTTGCAAAAGCGGTTGCAATGGCGAAGTATTGATGTCTTTAATTGTAACTCCAGTGTACAAAATATGCTTAACACCTGCATTTTTAGCCGCGTCAACCACATTTTTATGTTGCCCCAAACGATCATTAAAATCGCTTGATGAAATCAACAAAACTTTATCAATACCTTGCATAGCCACAGCCAATGACGCTTTATTGTGGTAATCCCCCACTCTCACGCTGACACCTTTGGCTTCCAAATCCGTAGCTTTATTGACATCTCGTATCAAAACGGCAAGTTGAGAAGCAGATACTTTTTTCAATAAATTTTCAATAATTATTTGACCCAATTGGCCTGTAGAACCTGTTACTAAAATCATTTATTTAAAATTAAATGTATTAAAAAATATTTTTTGATACCACAAAAGTACCCTACATTTGCTTCTTAAAATATATCAATATACTTTTGTATAGCGCTATACAAAAGTATATCATACTGTAAATCAATTAGTTAGCGATGTTAAAAGAATTAGAGGAGATAAAGAGATGCCCTGTGTCATACGTTTTGGCTATAAATGACACCCTCAATGCTTTCCAAGGCAAATGGAAAATGCCTATAATTGGCGTTTTACTTTTTGGAAAAAAACGTTTTAAGGAAATAGAAAGAGAAGTTGCAAAAATCACTCCGCGCATGTTATCGCAGGAGTTAAAAGATTTAGAGGCAAACGGCATCGTGAAACGAACGGTTTACGACACTATACCCGTCACCGTTGAATATGAATTAACACCGTCAGGCAAGAACCTCAGCACTGTGGTTGAATCGATGTTAGAATGGGGCTTGCAGCATCGTCAAAGCAATATCAAACTCAAAATTACAGGGAAAGAAGAATTAAGAAAAATGGCATAGTTGGCTTCCAAGGATTAATTCTGTCGGCACATGTGTATTGAAAAGTTTTTTTTCAAATTCAGGAAAGAAATAAAATAAATTCTAATTCTAACTTTCGCATATTTAGGTCATTGAAACTCCCAAAGGGTTTAAAACCCTTTGGGAGTTAATAATTATTATACCCCTCAGTATTTAGGGCATTTTGGGGGTAAAATTTTATAAAATCGAAAATCAACTTTCCAAAATTTTACAACTTTTGGAAAGTTTTACTCGAATGCGGAATTGCTGAGTTTGGGCGATTATTTTTCAAAAATTGGAATCACATCCACTTCTACTTTCAATTTATGCCCACCAGCACTAAAAATAATCCCTTTTAAAGGTACCACATCTGCATAATCCCGACCATAAGCCGTAACAATGTGCCTTTCTTGGGGAATGAGGTCATTAGTGGGGTCAAAATCACACCACCCTACTTCTGGAATATACACCGAAATCCAAGCATGAGAAGCATCAGAACCTTGCAATTTAGCCTTGCCCGCTGGCGGTCGAGTTTCCAAATATCCACTCACATATCTTGCAGCAAATCCCATGCTCCTAATACAAGCGATGGCTAAATGAGAAAAATCTTGACAAACGCCTTTTCTATTCCTTAAAACCACTTTTAAGGGCGTATTGATTTCAGTATAAGCAGAATTAAATTCAAATTCAGTAAAAATGCGGTGGCAAAGATCTTGCACACACTGATACAAGGGCGTATCGTCTCTAAAAGAAGGTTGAGCAAAATCTTTAATTTCTTGATCCCAATCAATGAAATGACTCTTTATAAAATATAGCCAAAGGTTGTTTTTAAGTAGTGGATTTCTTTTAAAATAAGCATCAACTTCAGTGCTGCTCATATTCAAATTCAAAACGGATAAATCAGTAAAATAGCTTTCAACTTGACTTTTAGCTTCTACAATCAGCTCTTTGTGCGCAGTATTGATATTAAAATAATGGAGCGTATTGCCAAAGAAATCAACTCGAGTATTCAGTTCAGATGGCTCAGGTTGAATAGAGATTTCAAAAACAGTACATTTCTGCTTTTGATTACTCAATGGTTGTAAGCAAGCCAAGCCGTGATAAGTGTTAACCCTCCCACTGTAATCATATTTTGTTTTATGTATCAGTTTATATGTCATCTTCTCCAAACTCGTTTTCTTCGGGGTATTTTTTTAATGAATGTTGCAATACTGTATGTGAAAAGTATTGATTAGATAAAAGGTCGGTAACACCTGATATCAAAGTATAAATACTCGCTAATAAACTATCTAAATTATATAAATGATGGTCATCCTCATCGTAAACTGTCAAGCTATTGATGTCTGCCAATCTAATTTTAGTTTGCGCTTCTAAAATGGCTTTTGCAGCGGCCGAAATACGCTCAGGATAGGTATTATTGGGCAAATGATTCACATATTCGGCTAATTTGCCTAGCATATAACTCAATGAATAAGGCAATTTTTCATCTATAAGAACCATATCCAAAGTAGTCTCAAGATTCACAAACGACTTATATATTTGCCTATAATAAACCAATAAATTATGATTTATCAATATCGCTTCTATGAGTTCTTTTTCTACTTCACTATTATATTTTGTATTAAAAACCGACCGAACAAGGCTGATTTGAGCTAAAATTCTTTCTACAAGTTTACCTGATTCAAAAAGATAATACCCTTCATCCCTTGGGAAACTCTCCGCAAAAATGCCATAGAAAGAAAAAAGTCTATTTTGCAGCTTCGCCATCAAGCGCTGAATCTTATTCGGATTAGATTCGTTCAGGTCATCGAATTGAGAGAAATTGTGTTCAATTGCATTTATATAAGCTCGTGTATCATGGTTCCACTTATCGTTCACAGCCGTAACACATCTCAAAAACGCCTGCAAAGTAATGGTAATACTGCTTGTCATTTTAGGATCTTTGATGATATTCAAAATCCCTTTATAGGGTTGAGGTATCATTTTTTCATCCAAAAACCCTGGATAATATAATGTTACGTGCGATAAAGCTTTTAATAAAACCTCTAAATGATCTGATTTGGGCGTTCCACCTAACGTAATATTATCTTGTAAAGTATTGATAATGAGATTAATAGCCTTTGTAGTCACCAATATCCGTTCACAATATCTACCCGCCCAAAAGAGATTTTCAGCACTTCTACTGGGCAGTGTTGAGTGCTTAACGCTTATTTTATTCGTGTTGATGACAATCTTTTCATTGTTTTGAAAGGCTTTATCAGAAACAATCCAAGTATCTTTTGACATGCCACCCAACTGATTTGAAATCACAAATAAATTAGAGTCAGCCGAACTGCGAGTCAATCCACCATTCATAATTTGATAATCCTTACCATCCGAAACCAAAAAAGCCCTTGAAACCGAGAGCCGTGGCTCAATTCGACCATTTATCAAACTTGGCGCAGTCAATAAAGAGGATTCCTCTTGAGCAACATAATGTTCTGGATTGGCTAATATTTTTAACCGCAATTCTGAAAGTTGCTCTTGGGATAAAGTACGCGCAAAAATAGAGCGATGGTGTTCTCTGCCCGACGCTTTTTTAATAATCAATTTACTCAAATTATCAAGCACAAAGCTCAATTCTTTCTCCTGTCCGCACCACCAAGTAGCTATATTGGGTAGTATTAAATCCTCATCAAACAAAAACTTACTCGCTCCTTTCATAAAAGGTAATAAAGCATGATTTTCTAAAACACTTGCCCCCGGAGGATTCAAAACTACCACATTCCCTAATCGGATTGCTTGAAGTAGTCCCGGAACACCCAAGCGAGAATCTTCCCGAAGTTCCAGCGGGTCGCAATATTCATCATCCACCCGCCTTATTATGACATCCACTTTTTCAAGTCCTGAAATAGATTTCAGCCAAACCATCCCATTTCTGACCATCAAATCATCACCCATGACGAGTGTATAGCCAAAGTGAGAAGCGATAAAAGTATGCTCCTAAAATGTCTCCGTTTGTGGACCTGGAGTTAAATAAACCACATTAGGCTGTCCACTTTTATTGGATGAAAGTCCGGATATAGAACTTTGAAATTTATTTAAAAAAGGAGCCAATCTACTCAAAGCAAGCCCCTCAGTCAGTTCTGGGACGTATTTACCAATCACACTCCTATTTTCAATAGCATAACCAATTCCAGAGGGAGATTGTGTTCGGCTGTCCAAAACCCACATTCTATTATCGGGACCGCGAGCAAAATCAATGGCACACAGTATCAACTGGTTTTCCGAGGGGATTTTAATATCAAAGCAGGCGGGACTAAAGCCTTCATTTCCGTAAACCACATGGGGTGGTAAAATACCTGCTTTTATCAATTTTCGGGGGCCATAAATATCTTTATAAATGGCGTCAAGAAGCCTTGCCCTTTGAATAAGCCCTTTTGAAATCGCCTCCCACTCTTCTTGTTCGATTAAGAAAGGAATTGGATCAAGTTTCCAAGGTCGGTTATTGCCGCCAGAACTATCATATACATTATAAGTTACGCCATTCTCTTTCAATTTAGCCAATATATCACTGCCTCGGTTACCCAACTCCGTTAGACCCATTGCCTCAATATTATTAAAAAGCTGTTGCCAGTGAGGCTTTACGGAGCCGTCTTTTTCCAATATTTCATCTAAACCCTTAATTTGATTCTGATAATTTTGGATTAAGCTGCCTGAAATTTGTGTCTGCATATTTTTTTATTCTATCTTGAGAGAATAAAGATAAGCCTATAAATGAAACGAGATAAGTATAAAAACCGATTTTTAAAATTTTCCTATAATTATTTTTGAATTGCGTTTTAGGTATACCCCCTCAGTATAATGATTCAAAATCATATTTTTATGGTGTTTTAGGGGGTTTAATAAAAATAATTTAGAAAATAATTTTGCAGTAATTCAGTATTTGGGAAACAAGAGCCGTAGGCTCGATAGATCTGATAGCGGCGGATTTCAATCCGTCGTAAAATCCCGAATGAGTATTTAAGAGCCGTAGGCTCGGCAGATGTAACTTAAAATACTGAATATCAAATATTTAATTGAGGAGTGGGCGTAATTAGAATATCCCTATTAAGTGCAGTTGAATCTTCGTTTAATCCTTAAATTCTAAAAT